>CAYNXB010000040.1:0-24333 GCA_964401045.1 uncultured Sphingomonadaceae bacterium
GAGGACGCGCTCGCCAAGTGGGACTGGGTGTGGAAGAGCCTGGTGTTCGCGATCTTCCTGCCGCTGACGCTGCGCACGCGGCTGCGGATCGAAGCGGCGGCGCTGTTCATGGTGCTGTCCGCCGGCGCGATCATCATCTCCGGCGGGATCAAGACCATAGTGGGCGGCGGCGGCTACGCCACGCTGGCGCTGTTCGTGAACGACAATTCCGGCCTCTACGAAGGCAGCACGCTGTCGATGGTCGCGATCGCGCTGATTCCGCTGCTCATCTGGGTAGCGCGGAACGGCACGATCTTTCCCAGGAGCAAGTGGACGCTGATGTTCGCCGCGGCGCTGGTGTTCGCGTGCGTGCTGATCCCGATCGGCACGCAGACCCGCACCGGTCTCATCTGCATCGGTGTGCTCGGCGTGCTGATGCTGCGCAGCGTCAGGCACCGCTTCCTCTACATGGGCGCGGCGGCGGCGGTGCTGGCGCTGGCGGTGCCGTTCCTCCCCGCGAGCTACACCGAGCGCATGTCGACGATCGAGAACGCCCAGGGGGACGAATCGGCGTCCACCCGGCTGGCGGTGTGGAAGTGGACGCTCGACTACGCGAAGGACCACCCGATGGGCGGCGGGTTCGACGCCTACCGCGCGAACAGCTTCACCTATAACAAGCGCGTCACTCTGGGTGAGGGCAACAGCCAGTCGGTCGAGACGATCGAGATCACCGACAAGGCACGCGCCTACCATTCGGCCTACTTCGAGATGCTCGGCGAGCAGGGCTGGCCGGGCCTCGGCCTGTGGCTATGGCTGCAAGTGCTCGGGCTGTGGCAGATGGAGCGCGTCCGCCGCATCCTGCGCAACAGCGAGGATGCCGATGACAAGGCCTGGCATTCGCTCGCCACCGCCCTGCAGCAGGGGCAGGTGATCTATCTCGTCGGCGCGCTGTTCGTCGGCATCGCGTTCCAGTCGTTCATCTACATGCTGATCGCGCTCCAGATTGCGCTCGTCACCCTGGTGACCACCCGGGAGAAGGCGCGGCGTGAGGGCGAGCGCAAGGCGCGTCTCGCCAGGAAGCGCGCGCTCGCCGCCGGCGGCCCGCTCGAAGAGGCGCCGGCATGATCGCGCCGCCCGTGCATCCCAAAGTGCCGCAGATCGACCAGCTCACCGGGCTGCGCGGGCTCGCCGCGTGGCTGGTGGTGCTGTTCCACGTGCGCCTGAACTGCGTGAACCTGCTGCCGGGCTGGACGATCGACGCGCTCGGCAAAGGCTACCTCGCGGTCGACGTGTTCTTTATCCTTTCGGGCTTCGTGATGTGGCTCAACTACGGCGCCCGCTTTCGCGGCGGCGGGTGGAGCGAGGCGCCGCGCTTCTGGTGGAAGCGATTCGCGCGCATCTGGCCGCTCCACGCTGCGATCCTCGCGGCGATGGCCGCGTTCGCGCTGCTGCTGGTCGCGACGGGGCGCGACGCGGGCGCCTATCCGTTCGCGGAACTGCCGCTCCACATTCTGCTGCTGCAGAACTGGGGGCTGACCAGCGTGCTCTCGTGGAACCACCCGGCGTGGTCGATCAGCACCGAGATGGCGGCTTATGTCCTGTTTCCCTGGGTCGCGATCGCAGTGCGGTGGGAGAAGCTGCGCGCGCCCATGCTGGTCGCAATCGTGGCGCTGTGCGCGGTGACGCTCGCGTTCGGTTTCGGGCTGGCCGGCAGGGACAGCCTTGGCGCCGACATCCCGCGCTTCGGGCTTGGCCGCTGCCTCGCCGAATTCGGCATCGGCGTGGCGCTGTGCAACTTGTGGCAGCTGTGGCGTGCGCGGCGCGCGGCGGCGCGGAATTGCGCCCTTGCCGCCGCTGCCGTGCTTGGCATCGGAATCGGTCTCGGCTTGTCCGAAGCCGCGTTCCTGCCGCTCGCCTTCGCGGGCGCGTTGCTGGCGCTGGCGCTCGATGGCGGCCCGGTGGCGCGATTCTTCGCCTGCAAGCCGCTGCGCTGGCTCGGCGACGTGTCGTATTCGACCTACCTTTCGCACTTCTTCCTGTTCGTGCTGTTCAAGATCCTCTTCGTCGGCGACGATCTCCAGCTTGGCTGGGCCACGCTCTCGGGCTTCCTCGCGCTGGTGCTCGGCGCATCGGCGGTGCTCTATCACGGCCTTGAAAAGCCTGCGCAGCGCTGGCTCAACGCGCACGCGCCGGCGTTCGCCGCACGGCCCGCGTTGCGCTGACGCGCCCCATGGGCCATGTCTCCGCACAGCAGGAGACGAGGCATGACCCCGCAGGAATTCGCCGCCAGGGCCGGCGAGGTGCTCGGCACTTCCGAGTGGCTGACGATCGACCAGGCGATGATCGACAAGTTCGCCGATGCGACCGGCGACAAGCAGTTCATCCACGTCAATCCCGACATGGCAAAGATGACCCCGTTCGGCGGCACCATCGCGCACGGGTTCCTGACCCTGTCGCTGATTCCGGTGCTGAGCGAGAAGGCGGGTATCGAGAAGCCCGATGGCCTGCTGATGGCGCTCAACTACGGCGGCAACCGGGTGCGTTTCCTGACGCCGGTGCGCGCGGGCAAGCGGGTGCGGGCGCTCTTCAAGCTGCTCGAAATGAGTGAGAAATCGCCCGGCCGCTGGCAGCAGGTGATGGAGATCACCATGGAGATCGAAGGCGAGGCCAAGCCCGCCTATGTGGCAGAATGGATCAGCCAGCTCTATTTTAGCGCGTAAGGAGAATCGTATGCGCGAAGCCGTCATCGTTTCCGTTGCCCGCACGCCGATCGGGCGTGCCTACAAGGGCGCGTTCAACGCCACCCACGGTCCGACGCTGGGCGCGCTGGCGCTCAAGCCCGCGCTCGAACGCGCCGGGATCGAAGGGCCAGAGGTCGACGACGTGCTGTGGGGCGCGGCGCTGCAACAGGGGGAGCAGGCGGGCAACATCGCGCGGCTGGTGTCGCTGCGCGCGGGCCTGCCGGTTACGGTGCCGGGCATGAGCCTCGACCGCCAGTGCTCGAGCGGGCTGATGAGCGTCGCCACGGCGGCCAAGCAGATCGTGGTCGACCGGATGGATGTGATCGCTGCCGGCGGGCAGGAATCGATCAGCCTGGTGCAGACGCCCGAATACCGCATGGCGTTCGACCGCGAGCTGATCGCGATGCACGCCGCCACCTACATGCCGATGCTGCAGACCGCCGAAGTGGTGGCGAGCCGCTACGGCATCGGGCGCGAGGCGCAGGACGAATACGCGCTGCAATCGCAGCAGCGCACCGCCGCGGCCCAGGCGGCGGGCCGGTTCGACGCCGAGATCGTGGCGGCGACCGTCACGAAGTCGAACAAGAACAAGGAAACCGGCGAGATCACGCGCGAGGAGGTCACGCTGGCGAAGGATGAGGGCAACCGGCCCGAAACCACGCTCCAGGTTCTCGCCGGCCTGCCCGCGGTCGTGCCCGGCGGCACGGTCACCGCGGGGAACGCCAGCCAGCTCAGCGATGGCGCGGCGGCGCTGGTGCTGATGGAAGCCGGAATTGCGGCGAAGCGCGGGCTCGCCCCGCTCGGGCGCTATGTCGGCATGGCCGTCGCGGGCACCGAGCCTGACGAGATGGGCATCGGCCCTGTGTTTGCGATCCCCAAGCTGCTCGACCGGTTCGGGATGAAGATGGGCGATATCGGCCTGTGGGAGCTGAACGAGGCGTTCGCGGTGCAAGTGATCTACTGCCGCGACAAGCTCGGGATTCCGGACGAACTGCTCAACGTCGACGGCGGCTCGATCTCCATCGGCCACCCTTACGGCATGACGGGGTCACGCTGCGTCGCGCACGCGCTGATCGAAGGCAAACGCCGCGGCGCGAAGCATGTGGTGGTGACGATGTGCATCGGCGGCGGTCAGGGCGCGGCGGGGCTGTTCGAGGTGCTTTAGGCGCTGAAGTCGCCCGACTCTCCTCCCGCACGCGGAAGGGGGCAGGCGTTCGCTACCGCGCGTTGGCCCTAATGAAAGCCTCGACCACCGGGGCGATCTTGGCGCGCCACTTGCTGCCATTGAAGATGCCGTAGTGGCCGACGTTCTCGGCCAGCAGGTACTTCTTGCGCTTCGCCGTGAGCTTCGGCGCCAGGTCGAGCGCTGCCCTGGTCTGGCCGATTCCCGATATGTCGTCGCGCTCGCCTTCGATTGCCAGCAGCGCGGTATCGACGATCGCGCCGGGGTCGATCGCCTTGCCGCGATGGACGAACTCGCCCTTGGGCAGCGTGTGTTCCTGGAACACCTGTTCGATGGTTTGCAGGTAGAACTCGGCGGTCATGTCCGCGACCGAGAGATATTCGTCATAGAACCGTTTGGTCGCGTCGGCGCTCTCCTGGTCGCCGAGCGTGAGGTGCTTGAACATCTCGAAATGGCTCATCAGGTGGCTTTGCAGGTTCATCGACAGGAACCCGGCGAGCTGCAGGAACCCCGGATAGACCTTGCGGCCCGCACCGCCGTAGTTGAACGGCACCGTGGCGATCACGTTGTTCTCGAACCATGACAGCGGCCGGTCCATCGCCACGTCGTTCACGCTGGTCGGGCAGGCGCGGGTGTCAATCGGACCGCCCATCATGGTCAGCGTCGCCGGGCGGGCGGGGTTCTTCGCTGCGCCCATGACCGCTGTCGCGGCGAAGGCCGGAACCGAAGGCTGGCAGACCGCGATCATGTGCGTGCCGGGGCCGATGAACTCGAGGAATTCGATCAGGTAGTCGATGTAATCGTCGAGATCGAAGCGGCCTTCCTCAATCGGCACCAGCTTGGCGTCCGCCCAGTCGGTGATCCATACTTCCTGGTTCTCGAGCATGCGGGCCACCGTGCCGCGCAGCAGAGTGGCGTAGTGTCCGCTCATCGGCGCGACGATCAGCACCTTGGGCGCATCCTTCGGCAGTCCTTCGCGCCTGAAATGCCGCAAGTCTCCGAACGGCTTGTGCAGCACGACCGCTTCGGTGACCGGATGCGCCTGGCCGCCGACCGTCACCGTCTCGATCCCGAATGCGGGCTTGCCGTGCGGCGCATAGGCGTTGGCGAAAACCTTGAGCGCGCTGGCGGCGACAGGCCCCATCCCGAGATACCCGAACGGCAGAACCGGGTTCGACAGCAGCTCGGCGCCAACCGAGGCCCAGGCGCTCGCCGCGTTGAGGAACGAGCGCTGCAATTCGTAAGCTTGATAGAGCAATCAAAATTCCCTGCTGCCCGGCGCTACCTGCCGGGAAACGCATCATTGTGCAATGCACCATATGGGGCTTCGGTTGCCAATTTCGAGACGGCCTCCTAGGGCGCGGGGTCATGGCGACCTCCCCCAACAAGGACGATCCGAAGCCCGGCATCGAGTCCGGACCCAAACCGGCAAAGTCGCTCGGCCCGCTCGGCATGATCTGGGCGGAGACGCTCAAATATCCGCGCCAGCTGGTGTTCGCCGGGCTCGCGCTGCTCACCGCCTCCGCGGCGACGCTGGCGATCCCCTACCGCTTCAAGTCGATCATCGACCAGGCATTCGGCCACGGGGCGAACGTGACCGCGATCAATCATTCGTTCCAGTACCTGATGATGATCGTCGTCGTGCTCGGCATCTCGAGCGCGGTGCGGTTCTACTGCGTCAGCTGGCTGGGTGAGCGAGTGGTCGCGGACTTGCGGCTCAAGGTGCAGGACAACCTGCTGCGCCTGTCGCCGGGGTTCTTCGAGGAGAACAGCCCGAAGGAAATCTCCTCACGCATGACCAGCGACACCGCGATCATCGAGCAGGTCGTCGGCACCACCGTCTCG
Source organism: uncultured Sphingomonadaceae bacterium (assembly GCA_964401045.1). Classification (GTDB taxonomy): domain Bacteria; phylum Pseudomonadota; class Alphaproteobacteria; order Sphingomonadales; family Sphingomonadaceae; genus CAYNXB01. Next base: position 5,749 of record CAYNXB010000040.1, read on the forward strand.
GTAGCGCTCAGGAACCTCATTACCGGGCTGGGCGGGATCGTGTTCCTGTTCGTGCTCGCCCCGGTGCAATCGCTCGCGCTGGTCGGCGGGGCGCTCGCGATCGCAGTCGTCATTCGCCTGTTCGGACGCCGCCTGACCCGTTTCGCGCGGGCGAGCCAGGATCGTGTCGCCACCGTCGGCGCGCTGGTCAGCGAAGTGCTCGGCGCGATGAAGGTGGTCCAGGGCTTCAACCAGGAACAGCGCGAGCTCAATCGCTTCGGCGAGGCTGTCGAGGAGACTTTCGCCGCTGCCAAGCAGCGGATCGCGTTGCGCGCGGCGATGACCGCGCTGTTCATCACCGTGGTGTTCGGCGCGATCACCGCGTTGATGTGGGACGGCGCGCTCGGGGTCGCCTCGGGCGAGATCACCGGCGGCACGATCGCGGCGCTGGTGATCATCGGCGTGATGGTGTCGGGCGCGTTCGGCGCGCTGTCCGAAGTCTATGCCGATCTTCTGCGCGGCGCGGGCGCGGCGAGTCGGCTGAATGAGCTGCTCAACGAAAAGCCCGCCATCGCGCCGCCCGCGCGCCCGCAAGCGTTGCCCGAACCGCCGCGCGGCGGGATCGCGTTCCAGAACGTCACCTTCCGCTATCCGACCCGGCCGACGCAGACGGCGATCGTCGATTTCTCGCTGAACGTCGAGCCGGGCGAGACGGTCGCTATCGTCGGCCCCTCGGGCGCGGGCAAGTCGACCATCTTCCAGCTCGCCGAGCGGTTCTACGATCCGCAGGCGGGCACGATCCGCATCGACGGCGTGCCGCTCACCTCGGCCGATCCGGCGGCCATCCGCCGCCGCATCGCCTTCGTGCCGCAGGAAGGCACCCTGTTCGCCGCCAGCGCCCGCGACAACTTGCGCTATGGCGCATGGGACGCGAGCGAAGAGGAAATCTGGGACGCGGCGCGCGCGGCCAATGCCGAGGATTTCCTCAAGGGCCTGCCCGAGGGGCTCGAAACGTTCCTCGGCGAAGGCGGCGCGCGGCTCTCGGGCGGCCAGCGTCAGCGGGTGGCGATCGCCCGCGCGCTGCTCCGCGACGCGCCGATCCTGCTGCTCGACGAGGCAACCAGCGCGCTCGATGCAGAGAGCGAGCGGCTGGTCCAGGAGGCGCTCGAACGGCTGATGGAAGACCGCACCACGCTGGTCATCGCCCATCGCCTTGCGACCGTGCGCGCGGCCGACCGGATCGTGGTGATGGACGACGGGCGGATCGTCGAGCAGGGGACTCACGCCCAGCTTACTGCCGCCAAGGGTCTCTATGCCCGGCTCGCTGCGCTCCAGTTCAACGACGGTGCGGCGGCCGCTGCGGCCGAATAAGGCGCGGGTAATCGACGAAGCATCCCACCCGCGGAGCGGGGGCACACCAGGTGATCAGGAGCCCTTCTCGCCCTTGCCGATCCGGTCGGCGTCCGATCCTTCGGGCGCGTCGGGAATGTCCTCGAGGTCGATGATCAGCGGTGCCACCGGCGGCGCGAGCTTGAACGTCGCCGGGCCTTTGAAGATGCCGTCGCCATCGACGTTGGGCGGGGGTGGTGCCGCGCCCTTGTTCATCGTCTCGCGGGCGTAGTCGTTCTCCGCGTCCTCGTCGCTGCGGACGCGGAACTGCTCCTGCTCCTCGAGCTCGCCGCAGACGACGATCACGTCCGGGTCCTGGCTTTCCTTGTCGCAGCGTGGCTTGGGCGGGGCCGGCCCGTAGGACTGCTTGGCCTTGTCGACCATCTCCTGGGTGGACGCGCCGCGATCCTGGGCGGCGAGGGAGGCGGGCAGCAAGGCAACAAGCAGCAAGAACGCAGCAATCTGCCCGGCCATTCTCGACATCTCCGCTACGTCGCCCTAATCGCCCCGCACACAAACGCGGTTTGGGGAGTGAATTCAACATGAATGATGTGCTCGAGAAACGGCACCTGCCCCAGGCCAGCCACGTGCTCGACCGCGTACTGGTGCTCGAGATGGTGCGCGTGACCGAGGCAGCGGCGATCGCTGCGTCGAATCTCATCGGCCGGGGCGACGAGAAGGCTGCCGACGCCGCCGCGGTGGAAGCGATGCGCAAGGCCTTCGACGAACTGGCGATCGACGGCACGGTGGTGATCGGAGAGGGTGAGCGTGACGAGGCGCCGATGCTTTACATCGGCGAAAAGGTCGGCGGCGCACCGGGCACGGGTCCCAAGATCGACATCGCGCTCGATCCGCTCGAAGGGACCACCATTACCGCCAAGGCCGGCGCCAACGCCCTCGCGGTGCTCGCCGCGGCCGAGGAAGGCTGCCTGCTCAACGCGCCCGACGTCTACATGGAGAAGCTCGCTGTCGGCCCCGGCTATCCGGCGGGTGTGATCAGCCTCACAAAAAGCGCGAGCGAGAACGTCCACGCGGTCGCCGCCGCCAAGGGCGTGCCGCCGAGCCAGATCATGGTCTGCGTGCTCGACCGGCCGCGCCACGCCGATCTCATCGCCGAGCTGCGCGGGCTCGGCTGCGGCATCCAGCTGATCCCCGACGGGGACGTCGCAGGGGTGATCGCGGTGACCGACGAGGATACCACGATCGACATCTACATGGGCTCGGGCGGCGCGCCCGAAGGGGTGCTCGCGGCGGCGGCGCTGCGCTGCGTCGGCGGGCAGTTCAACGGGCGGCTATTGTTCCGCAACGATGACGAGCGCGCCCGCGCGCGCAAATGGGGCATCGAGGATCTCGATCGCATCTACCAGCTCGAGGACCTCGCCCAGGGCGATTGCATCTTCGCGGCGACGGGCGTCACCAGCGGCTCGCTGCTCGAAGGGGTCATGCGCCGGAAGGGCGGCAAGATGACCACCGACAGCGTCGTCATGCGCGCCAGCTCGGGTACCGTGCGCTGGGTGCGCGGTGAGCATAGGGCGGCATAAAAGCCGCCCGGCCGGTGTTGCAATACGATGACTCTCGGCTAAGCGGGCCGCAGGCGATTCCCGCTTGGGCGAAGGGAGCCTTCCCGCAATGAAAATCATGGCCGGCAACTCGAATCTCCCGCTCGCCCGGGCGATCACCGGCTACCTCGATCTCGAATTGACCGACGCCGCGGTGCGCAAGTTCGCCGACGAGGAAATCTTCGTCGAGATCCACGAGAACGTGCGCGGCCAGGATATGTTCGTGGTCCAGTCGACCAGCTTCCCCGCGAACGACAACCTGATGGAACTGTTGATCTGCATCGACGCCCTGCGCCGCGCCTCGGCGCGCCGGATCACTGCGGTGGTGCCCTACTTCGGTTACGCCCGGCAGGACCGCAAGGCAGGATCGCGCACGCCGATCTCGGCCAAGCTGGTGGCCAACCTGATCACCCAGGCGGGGGCGGACCGGGTGCTCTCGGTCGATCTCCACGCCGGGCAGATCCAGGGGTTCTTCGATATCCCGACCGATAACCTCTACGCCGCGCCGGTGATGGCCGCCGATATCCAGGCGCGTTACGGCGACAAGGAACTGATGGTCGTGTCGCCGGACGTCGGCGGCGTGGTGCGCGCCCGCGCGCTCGCCAAGCGGCTCGACAACGCCCCGCTCGCCATCGTCGACAAGCGCCGTGAGCGCCCCGGCGAGAGCGAGGTGATGAACATCATCGGCGAAGTGAAGGGGCGTGCCTGCATCCTGATCGACGACATCGTCGATTCGGGCGGTACGCTGTGCAACGCGGCGCAGGCGTTGCTCGACGCCGGGGCGGAGAGCGTCGCCGCCTACATCACTCACGGCGTCCTCTCGGGCGGCGCGGTGGCGCGGATCGACGGCTCGGCGCTCAAGGAGCTGGTGATCACCGACACCATCCTGCCCGGCGACGCGGCCAGGGATTCCAAGTGCATCCGCACCCTGACGATTGCGCCGCTGATCGCCGAAGCGGTCAAGCGCATCGCTGACGAGACCTCGGTCTCGAGCCTGTTCGACTAGCCGCGCTTGCGCTAGCGGCGATCCATGAACCTCTCCGCCGAAATCGCCCTTGCCCACCGCCTCGCCGATGCCGCGCGGGCGGCGATCCTGCCGCATTTCCGCTCGGGCCTCGCGCATGAGCGCAAGGACGATGCCTCGCCCGTCACGATCGCCGACCGCGAGGCGGAGGAGGCGATGCGCAAGATCCTCATCGCCGAAGTCGCGCAGGACGGCGTCCACGGCGAGGAATTCGGCGTGAGTGAAGGCCGCTCGGGCCGGCAATGGGTGCTCGATCCGATCGACGGCACCTGCGCGTTTCTCGCGGGGCGGCCGACCTTCGGCACGCTGATCGCGCTGCTGGTCGATGGCTTCCCGGTGCTCGGGGTGATCGACCAGCCCGTGCTGGGCGAGCGCTGGCTTGGCGTCTCGGGCCAGCCAACCACTTTCAACGGCGGCGAAGTGCGTACCCGCCTGTGCCGGGAGCTCAGCGACGCCGCCCTGGCGACCACCGGCCCGCATTACCTGAGCGAGGACCAGGGCGCGCACTTCATGGCGCTTGCCGCCAAGACCGATCACAAGCGCATGATCATGGGCGGGGACTGCTATAACTACGCCGCGCTCGCCTCCGGTCATCTAGACGTGGTGTGCGAGGCGAACCTCAAGCTCCACGATTTCGCCGCGCTGGTGCCGGTGGTCGAAGGCGCGGGCGGGATCATGTGCGACTGGGCAGGCGAGCCTCTGCATGCCGGCTCCGACGGCACCGTGCTGGCGATCGGCGATCCCGCGCGGCTGGAAGACGTGCTCGAGGCGCTCCACGCCGGCCACGGGCATCACCACTGATGCACCTGTTCTTCTACGGCATCCTGCAAGGCGACCTGGCGGAGGGCCCGGTGCGCGATCTTCTCGCCGGGATCGGCTCCGGCGTGCCGGCAACCGCGCGCGGCCGCCTCTACGCGGTGCGCAACGAGGCCGGCGCCTATCCGGCGATGGTCGCGGGCGAGGGCGAAGTGCGCGGCATGCTGCACGAAGCGGGCAGCGTCGATCTCGCCGCGCTCGACGTGTTCGAGGGCACCGAATACCGCCGCGCGGAGATCGAGGTTGACGGCGGGCAAGTGGCGCAGGCCTACCTCTGGGCCGGAAGCACCGACGGGCTCGAGCCGATCACCCACGGCGAATTCGCGCTCTGGCTGCGCGAAAACGGCCTCAGCGCCTACTCCGCGGAGAGTTAGCCCTTCTTCCCCCGGTCATTGCCGCCGTCGCCGACATCGTCGCGCGGTTTGCCCTTGGTGGTGCGCTGGGCGCTTGCCCGTGCGCCGGCCAGCACCGGGCCGCACTGGGTGGCCTTGGCGTCGCCCGGATCGATGAAGGCGAGCAAGCCGGCGATCGGCGTTGCCGCGATGGCCAGGCCGATGCCGGCTCCGGCACGGGCGAGCAATTCGCCACTGATCGGGTCAATCTTGGGCGCGGCGAAGTAGCCGTCAACGCCGACCGGCGATTGGGCGGAGAACAGGCTGAAGGTCTTGGCATCGGCACGCACCGCAAGATCCAGCGATTCGTCGCGGAAGCTGAATCCGCCGGTGCCGATGATCACGTTCTTTTTGGTGTCGATCAGGATCGGATCGGCCTTGGCGACGCCGTTGCGCACGGTGAAGGCAATCAGGCCGCAGTTGATCTGCACCGGCTCCTTGAGCTTCTTCTCGAACATCTTCTGCACGAAAGTGCCGATATCGAGTTCGGCGAGTTGGATATTGCGGGTCCAGAAGGTGCCCGCGGGCATCACGATCGCGATGCGACCGTTCGAGTTCCCCAAGCTCTGGCGCAGGCTGTCGCCCACGCCGTTGATCGAGACCCGCGCGGCCATCGTCCCGCTTGTGCCTGAATCCTCGGCGCCGAAGCTGGCGAGCAAACGGCCCATCGGTGTCGGCGAGAGACGGATGTCATAGATCGTCCGCACCGTCGGATCGCGCGCATTGAGGGAGATGTTGGCGAGCAGCTTGCCGCCGGCGAGGTTCGCCTTGAGCGGCTTCAGCTCAAGCAGGGACCGGTCGAGGGCAAGGGTCAGATCGATGTTCGAGAGCGGGAAGCTTTCCGCGCGCACCCTCTTCACGCGGTAGCGCACGTCGGCATCGAAGCGGCTGATGGCATCGATCCGCAGCGGCGCGTCGGGCAGCACGCGCGGACGCCCGGCAGTGACGACGATCGCGCCTGCCCCGCCCATCGCCTCGAGCCGGTCCGGGCTGTAGCCGATGAACGGCCCGGCATCGACGATGTCGAGCGTCTGGGTTGCAAGGTTGGCGGTGAGCTTGAGGCGTCCGCCGGGCATGCCGATCCTGAGCGAGCCGGCGAGGTCGCTGTCGCCGAACCGGCCCTTGAGGCGCGTGAACTTCCATTCCTCGCCGTCATAAGTCAGCGCCGAATCGAAGCGGTATGCGCGGGTGTTGGGAACGGCGATGCCGAGATAATCGAACAGGTTGGCGATATCGAAGCCGCGCACCCCGAACTGGAGATCGGCGCCGACGAACTCGGTCGGCCCCGGCAGGGTGCCGGAAACGTCGAGTTGGGTGCGCGCCGCCTCGGCGTGGAGCGCGAGCTTGTTGCGCCCGCCCGCCACAGTCTGATTCGGGCTTAGCAAGCTGCCCGAGACCTTGAACGGCCTGTCATTCATCGACCCGCCGCCGGCGAAGCGGATGTTGCTGTCGAACGCGGTGTCCTTGGCCTTGACCGTGTCGATCCCGATGTTCGCCATCAGCCCTATCTTCGGATCGACATAGGCGAGGCTGGTGCGGGTAATCCTGCCGCGCACGATCTCCGGCAGCTCGAGCGGCTTGGGCTCGGCGTTCTCGTCGAAGGTCCAGGTGTTGTGCTTGCCGCTCGCATCGTATTCGAGCGCGACCTTGGCGCCGTCGAGGTTGATCCAGCGGAAACGCTGGGTGCCGAAGATCAGCGGGATCGTGCCGATATGGGTGTCGATCAGCCTGGCGGCGAAAAAGTCGCCCTCCCGCGCCCACGCGGGATTGGAGATGCGCAGGCGCTCGGCCTTGAAGTGAATGTCGAGCGGATCGAAGTAGAGGTTGAAATCGCCGCCGACGGTCACTTTGCGGTTGGTGTAGGATGAAGCGATGTCCTCGAACGGGTGCTTGAGGAAGCGCCCTTTGGTGATGAACAGGATCAGCCAGACGAGGAACACCGCGAGGATCGCGATCGCGATGGCGCGGACGGCGATGCGCAGCGGCCTGGGCCGACGCTGGAGCCATTGCGGGCTCCAGATTTGACGCGCGGTGCGACCCGGGCGGTCGAAATTGAGGGACTTGTCCATGGGCCGCGTTAACGCTTTGAGTCGATTCGGGTTTCCCGCAAAGCTTGCGTTGAGGGGGTATGCCCGCTAAGGGCGCGCGCTTCACCGACACGTGATTCATGTGCCGGCCGGGCGACAAGGGCTGCCTGGGCTGGTTCGTACGTGTCCCCGACAGGAGACGAAAATGCCCAAGCTGAAGACCAAGAGTGGGGTGAAGAAGCGCTTCAAGCTCACCGCCACCGGCAAGATCAAGCATGGGGTGGCCGGCAAGCGCCACCGCCTGATCAGCCACAATGCCAAGTACATCCGCCAGAACCGTGGCACCACCGTGATCTCCGACGCCGATGCGAAGGTGATCAAGAAGTGGGCCCCTTACGGGCTCGGCTGAGGGAGTACTAGCACATGCCACGCATCAAACGCGGCGTTACGACGCGCGCCAAGCACAAGCGGCTCCTCGATCAGGCCAAGGGCTATCGCGGCCGCCGCAAGAACACCATTCGCGTCGCCCGCCAGGCGGTCGAGAAGGCCGGGCAATACGCCTACCGTGACCGCAAGGTGAAGAAGCGGACGTTCCGCGGTCTGTGGATCCAGCGGATCAACGCCGCGGTTCGCGCCGAAGGGCTCACCTATTCGCAGTTCATCCACGGCGCCAAGCTCGCCGGGATCGAGCTTGACCGCAAGGTCATGGCCGATCTGGCGATGAACGAAGGTGCGGCGTTTACCGCCATCATCAAGCAGGCGAAGGGAGCGCTTCCCGCCTGAGCTTGATGACGCGCTGAAACAGAGGAAGCGCCATCCGTGAGGGTGGCGCTTTTTCTTTGTGCCTTCTAACGGAACGCCAGCATGAGCGACGACACGAGAACTTCCGAAACCCTGGCCGCGATCGAAGCGGCGACGAACGCCGATGCGGTCGAGGCGATCCGCATCGAGGCGCTCGGCAAGCAGGGCTGGATCAGCCAGGCGTTGAAGACGCTCGGCGGCATGGCGCCCGAGGAGCGGCAGGCGGCCGCCCCACGCATCCAGGCGATGCGCGAGCAGGTGGCCGAGGCGATTTCCACGAAGAAGGCGGCGCTCGAAGGCGCGGCGCTCGAGGCGCGGCTGGCGAGCGAAGTGATCGACCTGACGTTGCCCGCGCCCGATGTGCTGCGTGGCTCGGTCCATCCTGTGAGCCAGGTGATGGACGAGCTGGCCGAAATTTTCGCCGACATGGGCTTCTCGGTCGCAACCGGGCCTGAGATCGAGGGCGACTGGCACAACTTCACCGCGCTCAACATGCCCGAGAGCCATCCGGCGCGGGCTATGCACGACACGTTCTACTTCCCCGATGCCGCGCCCGATGGTGGCCGGATGCTGCTCAGGACGCACACCTCGCCGGTGCAGGTGCGTACGATGATGAGCGTCGTCAGTGAAAACCCCGGGGGCGCGCCGCTTCGGATCATCGCACCGGGCCGCGTCTACCGCTCTGACAGCGACGCGACGCACACGCCGATGTTCCACCAGGTCGAAGGGCTGGTGATCGATCGCGACATCACGCTCGGCCATCTCAAGTGGACGCTCGAGACGTTCCTCAAGGCATTCTTCGAGCGCGACGACATCGTGCTGCGGCTGCGGCCGAGCTACTTCCCGTTCACCGAGCCTTCGGTCGAGGTCGATGTCGGCTTCGCGCTGGAGAACGGGCGCCGCGTGCTCGGCGGCTCGGGCGATGCGCCCGGCCACGGGTGGATGGAGCTGCTTGGCTCGGGAATGGTCAACCGCCGGGTGATCGAGATGAGCGGGCTCGACCCGGATCAATGGCAGGGCTTCGCCTTCGGCGTCGGCGTCGATCGGCTGGCGATGCTCAAGTACGGGATGGATGACTTGCGCGCGTTCTTCGACGGCGATGTGCGCTGGCTGCGGCACTACGGCTTCTCGTTCCTCGACCAGCCGACGCTTTCTGGCGGCGTGGGGGCACGGCCATGAAGTTCTCGCTCGAATGGCTGAAGTACTTCCTCGAGACCGAGGCAAGCGCGGCGGAGATCGCCGCCAAGCTCAACGCGATCGGGATCGAGGTCGAGTCGCTCGAGGACCCGGCGGAGAAGCTCGCCGGATTCACCGTGGCCGAAGTGCTCACCGCCGCGCCGCATCCGAATGCCGACAAGCTGCAGGTGCTGACCGTTTCGACCGGTGGGGAACCCCTGCAAGTCGTGTGCGGCGCCCCGAACGCCCGCGCCGGCATGAAGGGCGTGCTCGGCCAGCCAGGCGCCATCGTTCCTGCGAACGGGATGGAGCTGAAGAAATCGGCCATTCGCGGGGTCGAGAGCAACGGCATGATGTGCTCGACCCGCGAGCTGCAATTGGGCGACGACCACGCCGGAATCATCGAACTGCCGGCGGATGCGCCAGTCGGCGAAGCGTTCGCGGATTACCAGGGCACCAGCCCGGTGTTCGACGTAGCGATCACCCCCAACCGGCCGGATTGCATGGGCGTCTACGGCATAGCCCGCGATCTGGCGGCGGCCGGGATCGGCACGCTCCAGCCGTTGCGCGAACACACCATTGAAACCGCCTTCCCTTGCCCGGTGGAAATCCGCACCGACGATCCGGAGGGCTGCCCGGCATTCTACGGCCGTGTCATTCGCGGCGTGCGCAACGGCGCCTCACCCGAATGGATGCAGCAGCGGCTGATCGCGGCTGGCCAGCGGCCGATCTCGGCCATCGTCGACATCACCAACTACATGATGCTCGCGTTTGGCCGCCCGGCGCACGCTTACGACCTGGCGAAGCTCAACGGCGCGGTGGTCGCGCGGCGCGCCGCCGATGGCGAGCAGGTGCTCGCGCTCAACGAGAAGACCTACACCCTCGATGACTCGATGACGGTGATCGCCGACCAGAGCGGCGTCCACGACATCGCCGGGATCATGGGTGGCGAGCATTCGGGCGTGTCGGAAGACACCACCGACGTGCTGCTCGAGATCGCCTACTTCGATCCCGAGCGCATCGGTGCGACCGGACGCAAGCTGGGCCTGACCTCAGACGCGCGCACGCGGTTCGAGCGCGGCGTCGATCCGGCCTGGCTCGACGAAGGGCTCGACGGCCTGACCGCGCTGATCCAGCGATTCTGCGGCGGCGAGGCGAGCGAAGCGATCCGCGCCGGATCGCCGCCGAGCGAACCGAACGTCGTCGCCTACGATCCCGCGCTGGCTGAAAAGCTCGGCGGGGTGGCGATCCCCGAGGATGAGCAGCGCCGCATCCTCGCCGCGCTCGATTTCGCGGTGTCGCCCGACTGGCAAGTGACCGCCCCGCTGCGCCGCCACGACATCGAAGGTGCTGCCGATATCGTCGAGGAAGTCGTCCGCATCCACGGTCTTGACCGCGTCGCCAGCGTTGCGCTTCCGCGCGCCGACGGCGTCGCCCGTCCCACCGCGACCGCCGAACAGCTCGCCGAGCGCCGCCTGCGCCGGGCGGCCGCGGCGCGCGGGCTCAATGAGGCGATCACCTGGTCGTTTCTACCCGAGGGCGAGGCAAACCATTTCGCCGACGGAAATGGCGGCATCTGGCTGCTCGAAAACCCGATCAGCGAGGACATGAAGGCGATGCGCCCCTCGCTGCTGCCGGGCCTGCTTGCGGCGGCCAGGCGCAACCTCGATCGCGGCGCGAGCGGCCTGCGCCTGTTCGAGATTGGCCGCCGCTATCTGCGCGGCGACGGTGGCATGAGCGACGAGCGGCTGACGCTGGGCGTGGTGCTCGCCGGCGAGAAGATGCCGACCGGATGGGCATCGGGCAAGGCGCGCGGCTTCGATGCGTTCGACGCCAAGGCAGAGGCGCTGGCGCTGCTGGCCGAGGCGGGTGCGCCGGTCGATCGGCTGCAGGTGATGGGCGAGGCGGGCCCGCAATTCCATCCTGGCCAGTCGGGCACCTTGCGGCTCGGGCCAAAAACGGTGCTCGCACGCTTCGGCCTGCTCCATCCGATGACGCTGACGGCGTTCGATGTCGATGGGCCGGTCGCGGCGGTCGAATTGTTCCTCGACGCGCTGCCCGCGCGCAAGGCCGCCGGGTTCGCCCGCGCGCGCTACAGCCCGCCGGCGCTCCAGGCGGTGACGCGCGACTTCGCCTTCCTCGTGCCCAGGGCGCTTCCCGCGGGCGACTTGCTCCGGGCGGTCCGCGGGGCCGACAAGGACAACATCATGGATGCGCGCATCTTCGACCTGTTCGAAGGGCAGGGCGTGCCGGAGGGGAACAAGTCGCTGGCGATCGAAGTCACGCTGCAGCCGGGCGAGAAGAGCTACGCCGACGCCGATCTGAAGGCGATTTCAGACAGGATCGTCGCGGCGGCCGCAAGGCTTGGCGCCGAGTTGCGGGCCTGAACGAGCGCACCATGACGTCCAGTCGCCGCACTTTCGCGATCATCTCGCACCCCGACGCCGGCAAGACCACGCTGACCGAGAAGCTGTTGCTGCAGGGCGGCGCGATCCATCTCGCGGGCGAGGTCAAGGCGCGCGGGCAAGCGCGGCGCGCGCGTTCGGACTGGATGAAGATCGAACAACAGCGGGGCATTTCGGTGACCAGCTCGGTGATGACGTTCGAGCGCGACGGCGTAACCTTCAACCTGCTCGACACGCCGGGCCACGAGGACTTCTCGGAGGACACCTACCGCACGCTCACCGCGGTCGATTCCGCGGTGATGGTGATCGACGCCGCCAAGGGCATCGAGCCGCAGACGCGCAAGCTGTTCGAGGTCTGTCGCCTGCGCTCGGTGCCGATCATCACGTTCGTCAACAAGGTTGACCGCGAGGGCCGGAGCGCGTTCGACCTGCTCGACGAGGTCGCCGATACGCTCGCGCTCGACGTCAGCCCGCAATCCTGGCCGATCGGCATGGGCGGCACTTTCGAAGGCATTCTCGACTTCGCCAGCGGCAGCGTCGCCCGGCCTGAGGGCCCGAGCAAGGAATTCCTCGGCAAGCGCGACGCAAGCCCGGAGATTCCACCCGAAATCGCCGAGGAAGCGGAACTCGCGCACGGCGGCTATCCTGAATTCGACCTCGAAGCCTATCGCAACGGCGACCTCACGCCGGTCTATTTCGGATCGGCGCTCAAGAACTTCGGTGTTGCCGAGCTGATCGAGGCGATCGCGACCTTCGCCCCGCCGCCGCGCCCGCAGCCGAGCGAGGAAGGCCCGATCACCCCGGAACGGCCCGAAGTCACCGGTTTCGTGTTCAAGGTGCAGGCGAACATGGATCCGCAGCACCGCGACCGCATTGCCTTCATGCGCATGGTCTCCGGCACGTTCAAACGTGGCATGAAGCTCACCCCGTCCGGCCTCGGCAAGCCGATCGCGGTGCATTCGCCGATCCTGTTCTTCGCGCAGGACCGCGAGATCGCCGACACCGCCGAGGCGGGCGACATCATTGGCATCCCCAACCACGGCACGCTGCGCGTCGGCGACACCCTGAGCGAGAAGAACGAGGTGCGCTTCACCGGCCTGCCCAACTTCGCACCCGAGATCCTGCGTCGGGTCCGGCTCAAGGATCCCACCAAGACCAAGCAATTGAGGAAGGCGCTCGACGACCTCTCGGAGGAGGGCGTGATCCAGGTGTTTTACCCGGAGATCGGCGCGCAGTGGATCGTCGGGGTGGTTGGCCAGCTCCAGCTCGAGGTGCTGATTTCGCGGCTCGAGGCTGAATACAAGGTCGAGGCCGAGCTGGAGCCCGCTCCTTTCGATACCGCGCGCTGGCTCAAGGGGCCGGACGCCGCGCTCGCCCAGTTCGAGCAGTTCAACCGCGCCAACCTCGCGCGCGACCGCGACGGCACGCTGGTATTCCTCGCGAGGTCCGCATGGGACGTGAACTACCAGGTTGAGCGCAATCCCGAGCTGGCGTTCTCGGCAACCAAGGAGCGTTGAGCCGGGGATGCGGCTCACGTTCGCCAGCTACAACATTCACAAAGGCGTCGGCACTGACGGCGTGCGCGATCCGGAACGGATCGCCGCGGTGCTGCGCGAACTCGACGCTGACGTGATCGCGCTGCAAGAGGCCGACCGCCGCTTCGGCGAACGTCCAAGCGTGATCCCCAAGGCCCTGCTCGAGGAGATGCCGTGGCGCGCTGTGCATTTTGGCGGCAGCGGGCCCAGCCTTGGCTGGCACGGCAACGCGTTGCTGGTGCGCAAGGGCATCGAGCTGCGGGCAGCTGAGCCGCTGCGCCTGCCGACGATCGAGCCGCGTGGCGCGGTGTGCGGGGAGCTTATCATCGAAGAACATTCGGTGCGCGTGCTCGGCATGCACCTCGATCTCTCGGGCCTGCGCCGGCGCGACCAGATCAAGGCGGTGCTGCGCCATCACGGCGCGGGTGCCGAGTGCCCGGCGGTGCTGATGGGCGACTTCAACCAGTGGGGCTCAAACAGCGGCGCGATGCGCGAGTTCGGCCCTGCGTGGCAAGTTCTCGAAACCGGCCGCAGCTTCCCCAGCCGCCAGCCGGTCGCTCGCCTGGATCGGATCGTCGCCTCACATCATTGGCGGATCGAGGATGCGGGTGTTCACCGCAGCGCGCTCTCCACCCGTGCGTCAGACCACCTGCCGGTGTGGGCGCGACTGAATCTTGCCTAAAATTTAGGCGCGTCCGCTCTGAAATTGTGCAGGTGCGAACATCTCGTGCCCGCCGCCGTCCTTGCAGGCCCCTAAACCCGCTACTCCACACCGTTGGCACGATCCTTGCTGAACCAGCCATTGGCCGGGATCAGGGCCTGGCTAGGCAAGAGGGATCGGGCATGAAATTCATCATCGCCATCATCAAGCCGTTCAAGCTCGACGAAGTGCGCGAGGCACTTAGCGCCGTCGGCGTCGCGGGCATGACGGTATCCGAGGTCAAGGGCTTCGGGCGGCAAAAAGGGCAGACCGAGATTTACCGCGGGGCCGAATATTCGACCAACATGCTGCCCAAGGTAAAGCTGGAAATCGCGGCGAGCGACGCGATGGCGCCGCAGATCGTCGAAACCATCCAGCAGATCGCCAGCACCGACAGCATAGGCGACGGCAAAATCTTCGTCCTCGACCTCGCGTCGGCGACGCGCATCCGCACCGGCGAAGCCGGCGACACCGCCCTGTGACCGGCGGGGAGCTCATGGACATGAGGGGAAAAGATATGATCCGCAAAACGCTTTGCGGCGCCGGTGCGATATTCGCGTCGATGTTCGCCGCCACCGCGGCTTTCGCACAGGAAGCCGCCGCCACCGCGCCCGCCGTTCCCAATCCCGGCAACAACGCCTGGATGATGATGTCGACGGTGCTGGTCATGATGATGATCCTGCCGGGCCTGGCGCTGTTCTACGGTGGCCTGACTCGCTCGAAGAACATGCTTTCCACAATGACCCAGATTGGGGCCGCGGCCGCGCTGGCGATGCTCGTATGGGTGATGTGGGGCTACGGCATGGCGTTCGGGCCAGAGGGCAACCAGTTCATCAGCTGGGGCAAGTTCTTCCTCGCCGGCGTCACCTCGGACAGCACCGCTGCCACGTTCTCCGACGAAGTGATCAGCGAATACGTGTTCATCTGCTTCCAGATGACGTTCGCCGCGATCACCGCCGCGCTGGTGCTCGGCGCGACGGTCGAGCGCATGAAATTCTCCGCGGTGATGGTGTTCACGGTCGTATGGCTGACCATCGTCTACTTCCCGATCGCGCACATGGTGTGGGCGGGTGGCGGCCTGTTCTTCGAGATGGGCGCGCTCGATTTCGCGGGCGGCACGGTGGTCCACATCAACGCCGGCGTCTCGGCGCTGGTCGCCGCGATGATCCTCGGCAAGCGCAATGGCTACCCGAGTGAGCCAATGCCTCCGCACAGCCTGACGCTGACAATGGTTGGCACCGGGCTGCTGTGGGTGGGTTGGTTCGGCTTCAACGCCGGCTCGGAGCTCGAAGCCGACGGCACCGCTGGCCTCGCCATGATCAACACCTTCGTCGCCACCGCGTCGGCCGGGCTGTTCTGGATGCTGACCGAGCGTGTGCTGGGCCACAAGGGTTCGGCGCTGGGCCTGTGCTCGGGCATCGTCGCCGGCCTCGTCGCGGTGACCCCTGCGGCGGGCAACGTCGGGGTGTTCGGTGCGATCGTGCTGGGCGCGGTTGCCTCGATCATCTGCTACTTCGCGGTCGCCAAGCTCAAGCCTGCGCTCGGCTACGACGATGCGCTGGATGCGTTCGGCATCCACGGCATCGGTGGCATGATCGGCGCGATCGGCACCGGCATTCTGCACGATCCCTCGCTCGGCGGTCCGGGTGACGGATCGGTCACGATGGGCGCGCAGACGCTGGTCCAGATCGAAGCGGTACTCACCACCGTGGTGTGGGCGGCGATCGGCACCGCCGTTGCGATCTTCATCGCCAGGCTCGTCACCGGGCTGCGTGTGAAGCCGGAAGTCGAGCAGGAAGGCCTCGACATCGGCGAGCACGGGGAGCGTGCCTACAACTGATCTCAAGCTTGGCGGGACCGGGTCTCCTCTCCTCTCCTCACCTGGTTCCGCCTCCCCCCGTTCCTCCTGCGAACGTGCAACTTCAAAGGGCCGGGGCTAGCCGCTCCGGCCCCTTTTTTGTGGCCGTTCCGCGCCGCGCTTGGTAACTCCACGGCGACAGGAGGCGCCCGTGAAGTTCATCCTCGCCGTGATCAAGCCGCACCAGCTGGACGAAGTGCGGGAGGCGCTGTCCGCGGTCGGCGTCGCCGGGCTGACGGTGTCGGAAGCCAAGGGGTTCGGCCGCCAGAAGGGCCAGACCGAGATCTACCGTGGCGCCGAATACACGATCAACATGGTGCCCAAACTGCGGGTCGAGGTGGCGGTGAGCGACGAGCTGGCCGAGCGCGCGATCGAAGCGATCCGCGAAGCCGCCAACACCGGCACCATCGGCGACGGCAAGATCTTCGTGTTCGAGCTGGGCGCGGCGATGCGCATCCGCACCGGCGAGACGGGCGATAACGCCCTCTAGAGCTTCGCCACTTCGCTGAGCACTCGCTCCGCCCATTCGGGTCGGCAGATCAGCAGGTCCGGCAGATAAGTATCCGCGTTGTTGTAGACGAGCGGGCTGCCGTCGATCCGCGAGCAGTGCAGGCCATGCGCACGCGCAACCGCAACCGGCGCGCAGTTGTCCCATTCGTACTGTCCGCCCGAGTGGAGATAGATTTCCGCATCGCCGCGCACCACGGCCATTGCCTTGGCGCCCGCCGAGCCCATCGGCACCAGTTCGCCGCCGAGCGCTTCAGCAACCGCGACGGCTTCGGCGGCGGGGCGCGTGCGGCTGACCAGCAGACGCGGGGTCTGCGGCTGCTCGGGGAGCGGCGCAGGCCGGTCGGAGCGCAACACCAGATCGAGCCCGGGCAGCGCCACCGCGCCGACCTCGGCCACGCCGTCGATGGCGAGCCCGATATGCACCGCCCAGTCGGCGCGGCCCTCGCCATATTCCCGCGTGCCGTCGAGCGGGTCGATGATCCACACGCGCTGCCTGGCGAGCCGATCGCTGGTGTCCTTGCTTTCCTCCGACAACAGCCCGTCGCCGGGGCGTTCGGCGCGCAGCCGCTCGATCAGGAAGCGGTTGGCCGCATCGTCGCCCGTCGCACCGAGCTCGCGGCCCTCGAAGGCGCCGCTTTCGCGCAGGGCGACCAGCAGCATTCCGGCCTGCTCCGCCAGCTCGGCCGCCAGCTCGGCGTCTGTCACGGAATCAGCTTGCGCACGATGAACGCGGCGGCCTCATCGGCATCCATCGCCGTGGTGTCGATGCGAACCTCGGGCTCGAGCGGTGCTTCGTAGGGGCTGTCGATGCCGGTGAAGTTCTTGAGCTCCCCGGCGCGCGCCTTCTTGTACAAGCCCTTCACGTCGCGTTGCTCGGCCAGTTCGAGCGGGGTGTCGATGAACACCTCGACGAACTCGCCTTCGGGCAGCATCGCGCGGACCATCTCGCGCTCGGCGCGGAACGGGCTGATGAACGCGGTGATCACGATCAACCCGGCGTCGGCCATCAGTTTCGCCACTTCGCCCACGCGGCGGATGTTCTCGATCCGGTCCGCCTCGGTGAAGCCCAGGTCCTTGTTGAGTCCGTGGCGCACATTGTCGCCGTCGAGCAGGAAGGTGTGCCGGTTCATCCGGTGGAGCCGCTTCTCCACCAGGTTGGCGATAGTCGACTTGCCTGATCCCGAGAGGCCGGTGAACCACAGCACCGCCGGCTTCTGGTTCTTGAGCGTCGCATGCGCCTCGCGGCTCACCTCCAGCGCCTGCCAGTGGACGTTCTGCGCCCGCCGCAGGCTGAAGTGGATCATCCCGGCAGCGACCGTGGCATTGGTCAGCTTGTCGATCAGGATGAACCCGCCGAGCGTGCGCGAATCTTCGTAAGCCTCGAAGGTGATCGGCCGTTCGGTGGTGACTTCGGCGACGCCGATCGCGTTGAGGCCGAGCGTCTTGGTGGCGAGATGTTCGAGGGTGTTGACGTCGATCTCGTACTTTGGCTCGGCGACGGTCGCGGTGACGGTCTGGGTCGCCAGCTTGAGCCAGTAGCCACGCCCCGGGATAAGCGCGTCCTCGCTCATCCACACGATCGTCGCTTCGAACTGGTCGGCGCTCTGTGGCGGATCGTCGGCAGCGGCGATCACGTCGCCACGGCTGCAATCGATCTCATCCTCGAGCGTGAGGGTGACGGACTGGCCGGCGACCGCGAGGTCCGGTTCGCTGTCCATCGTGACGACGGACTTGATCCGGCTGGTCTTGCCCGATGGCACGACGCGAATTTCTTTTCCCGGCGCGATCTCGCCGCTCGCGATCAAGCCGGCGAAGCCACGGAAGTCCAGGTTCGGGCGGTTGACCCACTGCACCGGCATGCGGAAGCTGCGCGCCTGCGCGGCGGAGGCCTCGATCTCGACCGTTTCAAGGTGCTCGATCAGGCTCGGCCCCTCGTACCAGGGCGTGTTGGCCGAAGGCGCGGTGGTGATGTTGTCGCCCTTAAAGCCCGAAATCGGGATCGCGGTGAAGCGCTCTATGCCGATGTCGCTGGCGAAAACCTTGTAGTCCTCGACGATGCTTTCGAACTGCTCGCGGTCGAACTCGATGAGGTCCATCTTGTTTACCGCCAGGACGATGTGGCGGATGCCAAGCAGGTGCGCGAGATAGGAATGGCGGCGGGTCTGCACCAGCACGCCCTTGCGCGCGTCCACCAGGATCACCGCAAGGTCGGCGGTGCTCGCGCCGGTCACCATGTTGCGGGTGTACTGCTCGTGGCCCGGCGTGTCGGCGACGATGAACTTGCGTTTCTCAGTGCTGAAGAAGCGGTAGGCGACGTCGATCGTGATGCCCTGCTCGCGCTCGGCCGAAAGGCCGTCCACCAGCAGCGCGAAATCGATCTCCTGCCCCTGCGTGCCCACGCGCTTGCTGTCCGC
>CAYNXB010000041.1:0-21975 GCA_964401045.1 uncultured Sphingomonadaceae bacterium
GCGCCCTGGCGCACGATCGTCGGCTCGCGCGTGCCGAGCGCGTCGATGCGCTTGCGCACGATCTCGATCGCGGTGTCCATCGCGCTGTCAACCGCACGGTCGATCCCGCTCTTCGTCGGGGTGAGCACGATGCGTTGACCGTCGAGCACCTCGATGTCCCACTCGCGCTGCGCCCCGGCGCCGCTCGCCATCGGGAGGATTTCCTCGCGCGCAGCGTCAACCTGGCGCGCGTCTTCGACCATGAAGCTGAGCTTGCCGTTGCGACGCGAGACCTGGCCGATGCGGATGTGCGGTTCCGCCTTGCGCATCGCGTTGCGGACATCTTCTTCCATGTTCTCGAGCCGCTGCGCCCCGACTTGCGCGGGCTGTGCCTCGAGCATCAGGTGGCTGCCGCCGGCGAGATCGAGGCCCAGGCTGATTTGCGGCTTGGGCAGCACGGACGGCCATTGAATCCCGGTAAGCGCGACCAGCGACGGCACCGCGGCCAACGTGAAAAACAGGGTCACCAGCCACAGCCAGATCTTTTTCCCGGTGGAGAATTCGAGCATCGCCGGCGCGTCCGTTAGTCGTTCGCGGCCGCGCCGCCCGGCGGCACGATGTCGCCGAGGGTGGACTTGACCGCCTTCACGCGCACGCCCTGGGCTATCTCGATCTCTGCATAATTGTCATCGACCTTGATCACCTTGCCGAGCAACCCGCCGGCGGTAATCACCTGGTCGCCCTTCTTGACGCTGGCGATCTTGGTCTGGTGTTCCTTCTGCCGGCGCATCTGCGGGCGGATCAGCAGGAACCAGAAGATCGCGATCATGCCGACGATCGGCAGGAACTGAATCCATCCTGGCGGGGAAGCGCCGCCGGCAGCGGCGGCGGAAAGCAGATCAAGCATCGGTTCGGTTCATTCCCGCGGAAAAAGCGCTGTTTCTGGCGGCCATAGCGGACAAAATGTCCCCTCCGGCCGGACGGCAGCGCCGCCTAGCAGCAATGCCGGAGGCTGGCAACGGATCGGTCCGTCTTGAGGTGGCCCGAGGCGGCTTGCCTTGCCCGAACCGCAGCCCTATAGGCGCGCCTCCACTGGATCGGGACGTAGCGCAGCCTGGTAGCGCATCACACTGGGGGTGTGGGGGTCGGAGGTTCGAATCCTCTCGTCCCGACCAGTGGATTGTGGCTCGAAAACGTCCGGGGGACGTTTTCGGCCAGACCATTCCCGAGAGACAGTGAGGGCTGGTTCAGCCCCGCGCCACCCGATTCTCGATCGCGCCGATTCCATCGATCTCGCAGCGCACCACGTCGCCTTCCCGAAGGAAAGTCGGCGGGTCCATCGCCGCGCCGACACCTGCCGGCGTGCCAGTGGCGATGAGGTCGCCCGGCTCGAGCGTGAACGCGGTCGAAAGATACTCGATCTGCGCCGCGATGGTGTGGATCATGCGCGCGGTGTCGCTCTCCTGCCGCTTTTCGCCATTGACGAAACTGCGCAGCGCGAGCGCTTGCGGGTCCGGAACCTCGTCCGCCGTGACGATCCACGGACCGATCGGTCCATGGGTATCGAAGCTCTTGCCCATGGTGAAGGTGGGCGTGTGGCGCTGCCAGTCGCGCGCCGAGACATCGTTGGCGACGAGGTAGCCGAACACGTGATCGAGCGCGTCGGCGGCCGACACGCCCTTTGCCACCTTGCCGATCACCACGCCGAGTTCGACTTCGTAGTCGACCTTCTCGCTCACGCCCGGATCGATCGCGTCGAACGGCCCGGCGATGCAGGTGGTCTGCTTGTTGAACCAGTATTGGTGCGCGGGTTGTTCGCCGTGCTTCATCTCGGCGAGATGATCGGCGTAGTTCATTCCGATCGCCAGGTATTTGCCGGGCCGGAGCGGAGCGAGCAGGCGGACGTCCGCGAGCGCATGATCCGCGGCGCGGCCGGCCACCTCAGCGCGCACCGCATCAAGCGCTTCGCCACCGCCCGCGATCAGCGCGAGCATGTCGGGGAACTCGAACCCGAGCGCGATTATGCCGTCACCCACGATGACGCCGAGATCGACCCTGCCGTCCGCTTCAAATCGCCCAATTCTCATCTGGTACTTTCTATTTTCCTACACGAACCATTTTGGTTAGATGAAGCGACTCGTTCAATCCGGAGTATGCCGCATGGCCATCCTCGAGTCTCTCATCGGCCCGATCGCCTCGATCATCGACAAGGTCATTCCTGACAAGGCCGCGCGCGACAAGGCCAAGCTCGAACTGTTGCAGCTCGAAGGCTCGCAAGAGCTCGCCCTGATCGAGGTCCAACTGAAGGCAATTGTCGCGGAAGCGCAATCGGCCGATCCGTGGACCAGCCGCGCACGGCCGAGCTTCCTTTACGTGATGTACCTGATGATTCTGTGCGCGATCCCGATGGGCGTGCTCTCGGCGTTCGACCGGGACGCCGCGCAGGCCATCGGCAGCGGCATGACCGCCTATCTCAACGCCCTGCCCGAGCCGCTCTACGCCCTCTTCGGCACCGGCTATCTGGGATACACCGCCGCCCGCCAATGGGGGAAGGCCAAGGGGGTGGAGAGATAGGCCTGGCCGCCGCCTATTTAGCCACCGCCGCAGCCAGCATTTCCGGTGTCGGCGGCGCGGTGTCCTTCGGATCGGAGCCCTTGTGCTTGTCGGTGGCAGCCAACGGGGCGCCGTTGGCAATCCCGAAACCGACCGGCTCGCCGGCGAACTCCGCGTAGGCGATGTTCACGTTCATGTGCGCGCGCGCCAGCGGCGTGTTGCCGTATTCGAGGCCCTTCTTGATGCGGGTGTCGAGCAACGGCGCGAAATCGGGGTTCTTCTTGAGCTCGGCCACCGCCGCGCCCGGCGGCAGGCCCGCATCGTAGGCCTTGCGCGCTTCAGTCACGATCGCACGGTCGAACCTGGCGAGGCGCACCAGCCCCTCCCAGTTGTTCACGTGGCCATGGCCCTCGACGACGATGTCGACCCTGCCCTTGACCCTATCGACCAGCTTCTGGGTTTCCTCGGCAATCGCCTCGGCGCCGCCGGCGGGAAGGAACGGCGCCATGTTCCACGCCATCACGTCACCCATGAACAGCAGGCGGGCCGAGGGGATCAGCACGAAGGTGTCGCCATTGGTGTGCCCCACGCCTGTGTGGAACAGCTCGATCCGCTCATCCCCTTCACCAATCGCCAGGTGATCCTTGTAGGTCTGCGTCGGCAGCCACGCGGGATTGTGCTGCGGATTGGCCATGATCTCGGCCTTTGTGCCCTCGCTCATGATCACCTGCACGTTCGGGTACTTCTCACGGATCAAGTCCGTGCTGCCGATGTGATCGGGGTGGCTGTGGGTGTTGATGATGGTGACGATCGGCTTGTCGGTGACCTTCTTTACCTCGTCGAGGATCGCCTGACCGTTGCCCGGCATCTTGGTGTCGACCAGCACCACGCCATCCTTCTGGACGACGACCAGCGTGTTCCCGCCACCACCGAAGATCTTGTAGATGTTGCCGGTGACCTTCTCGATCGGCTCGGGCGGCGGCAGGCCGGGGCCCGCGCGTGCCGGGCCTGCCGGACGCGGAGCGGCGGCGGCGTCCGCACCGGGCTGTTGCGCGCACGCCATCGCGGACAGACCGCCCGCCAACAGGATCGCCAGCATCGCCTTGGACTTCATTGCACCCTCCCATACCGCAGGGCTTCTGGATTCGGCCCTCGTCGCCTTGCCTAAACCGTCACCGGACATTGTCAAAGTCGACCGAGTAGCGAATTGTCGCATGCCCGCCTCTTGCCTCCCCGCGCCGGCTCGCTATTCCGTCGCGCATGGCCGACACAGTCTACATCCTCAACGGGCCCAACCTGAACCTGCTCGGGCTGCGCGAGCCGGAGATCTATGGGCACGAGACGCTCGACGACATTGCCACCCGGCTCGAGGATCGGGCCCGGGTGCTCGGGCTCGAGATCGAGATGCGCCAGTCGAACCACGAGGGGCACCTGGTGGACTGGATGCATGAGGCCCAGGGCGCGGGGGCCAGGGCGATAGTGCTCAACGCCGGCGCGTTCACCCACACCAGCCTCGCGCTCTACGATGCGATCAAGGCGATCGTGACGCCCGTGATCGAGGTTCATCTGTCCAATCCCGCAGCGCGCGAGGATTACCGCCACAAGAGCTATGTCGGCATGGCCGCCAGGGGTTCGATCGCCGGATTCGGTGCATTCGGATACCTGATGGCGCTCGACGCTGCCGCGCAGCTTTAAGCTCTCCCCACTTGCAAGCACGGGTCCATCCGCCCATAGCGGCGGGCCTGTTCGACCGGACGAGGATATCGATGGCCGAAGCCAAGGGTAACGCTCCCCGCAAGGGTAGCATGAATGTCGACACCGATCTGGTGCGCGAACTCGCTGAACTGCTGGCCGAAACCGGCCTTACCGAAATCGAGGTCGAAGACGGCGACCGCAAGATTCGCGTCGGCCGCGGCGCGACTGTCGCGGCTGCGCCGGTTACGGTTGCCGCCGCTGCCGCGCCGGCCGCCGCGCAAGCCGCTGCGGCCGAGCCCGCCGCCGCCGATCACGCGGACGCGGTGAAGTCGCCGATGGTCGGCACCGTCTATCTTTCGGCCGAGCCCGGCTCGGCCCCGTTCATCAGCGTCGGCACCGTGGTCAACGCGGGCGACACGGTGGTGATCGTCGAGGCGATGAAGGTGATGAACCCGATTCCTGCGCCCCAGGGCGGCGTAGTCAAGGCGATCCTGGTGGAGAACGCCCAGCCGGTCGAATTCGGCCAGCCGCTGGTCGTGATCGGCTGATCCGGTGGGTATTTCC
Source organism: uncultured Sphingomonadaceae bacterium (assembly GCA_964401045.1). Classification (GTDB taxonomy): domain Bacteria; phylum Pseudomonadota; class Alphaproteobacteria; order Sphingomonadales; family Sphingomonadaceae; genus CAYNXB01. The sequence continues at coordinate 4,792 of CAYNXB010000041.1, forward strand.
CGAATACTGATCGCCAACCGCGGCGAGATCGCGCTGCGTATCCACCGCGCGGCGCATGAGATGGGCATCGAGACGGTGGCGGTGCATTCGACCGCCGACGCGGACGCGATGCACGTGCGCCTCGCCGATCACGCGGTGTGCATCGGCCCGCCCCCGGCGGCCGACAGCTACCTCAACGTTGCCGCGATCATCTCAGCGGCCGAGATCACCCACGCCGACGCGATCCACCCGGGCTACGGCTTCCTCAGCGAGAACGCCAAGTTCGCCGAGATCGTCGAGGCGCACGACATCACCTGGATCGGCCCCAAGCCCGAGCACATCGTGACGATGGGCGACAAGGTCCAGGCCAAGCGCACCGCCGGCGCACTCGGTCTGCCCCTGGTCCCCGGCAGCGACGGTGCGGTCAGCGAGATCGGGGAAGCGGCGAGGATCGCCGACGAAATCGGCTATCCGGTGATCATTAAGGCCGCTTCGGGCGGCGGTGGGCGCGGCATGAAGGTGTGCAATTCGCCCGACCAGCTCGAAACGCTGATCAAGCAGGCGGGCAGCGAGGCCAAGGCCGCATTCGGCGACGACACCGTCTATCTCGAAAAGTACCTCGGCAATCCACGCCACATCGAATTCCAGGTATTCGGCGATGGCAACGGCAACGCGATCCACCTGGGTGAGCGTGACTGCTCGCTCCAGCGGCGCCACCAGAAAGTGCTCGAGGAAGCGCCTTCCCCGGTCATCTCGCCCGAAGAACGCGACCGCATGGGCGGGATCGTCGCCAAGGCCATGGCCGACATGGGTTATCGCGGCGCGGGAACGATCGAGTTCCTGTGGGAGAACGGCGAGTTCTACTTCATCGAGATGAACACCCGCCTTCAGGTCGAGCATCCGGTGACCGAGATGATCACCGGCATCGACCTGGTGCGCGAGCAGATCCGCATCGCCGAAGGCAAGCCGCTGTCGGTGACGCAGGACGAGATCGAATTCGTCGGCCATGCGATCGAATGCCGCATCAACGCGGAAGACCCTTGGACCTTCGCCCCCTCGCCCGGGCTCGTCACGCAGTATCACGCCGCGGGCGGCATGCACGTGCGCGTCGATTCCGGGCTCTACGCCGGCTACCGCATCCCGCCGTACTACGATTCGATGATCGCCAAGCTGATCGTCTACGGCCGCACGCGCGAGCGCTGCATCATGCGCCTGAAGCGCGCGCTCGAGGAGATGGTGGTCGACGGCGTGAAGACCTCGATCCCGCTCCACTGCGCCCTGCTCGAACAGCCCGACGTGCTCGACGGCAACTACTCGATCAAATGGCTCGAGGAATGGCTGGCGACGCGCGAGGGAAGCTAGCGCTCTCGTCGCCGCGATGCGCTAATTCACGACGTAATAAACGCGGGTTTCCCAGAAGCTGGCGACCGCCTGCCCCTTTGCATCGAGCGCCGGCTCGAACTGCATGGCTGTCAGGTTCTTGCACGCGGCCTTATGAAAAGCTTCGTCCGACAGCGGGCCGTGCACCGAGCAGCCGGTCGTTTTGCCGGCCGCATCCACACTCAATCTCACCTGAATGATGGCAGGCATTCCCTCCATCAATTGGCGCCCGGGATAGGCGCGTTGGGTTGCAGCAGCCACGTCCTTGATATTCACCGGCTTCGGCACCTTGGTCAGCGTACTCTGAACGAAGGGATCGAAGCCCCATTTCTCGACCACCTTGTCGAGACATTGCCGCAACGCCGTAAACGGCTGCATCAGCGAACCGGTGTGCAGGGTGAGTTCGTCGCTAAACGCATCGGTCAAGGAAACACCATCGATGGTATTCAGCGCCGCACCGATCTGTTGCAGCGTTTTAGGATCGCTCGGCGGAGGCGGCGTGGTGGATTTGTCATCCTTCTCCTTCTCAGGAAGGAGCGAAGCGTCGAACACCACGCCTTCGAATTTTCTCGGCACGCCGAAGTAGCCAAACGACATGCGGTTCTTTTCGCGCCATTCGGTTTCAGGCTCGAACCGGTAGCTCATGTGGTCCCGGTTGGACACGTGCCGCTCGTTCGACACGACTTGCACCTGCATGGTCCCGCCGGGAGAGAATTGCCGTAATTCCAGCTGGATTACCCCTTCACCATCGCCGAAAACGCGCACCAGCGCGCAACTCTCGTCATCGGAATCGAGCGCCCATGCCGATTGCGGTTGCAGCACCACCGCCTTGGCACCGGCGGCACCTGGCAGCGCCAGGCACAGCAGAAGCGCACCTGCGATGAGATTGAAAAGACGCATTGTTTCCCCCTCGGCACGCAGCCTAGCGCGAGGCGAACTGGTTGCAAAGTCGCCCTACATTGGACACCCGGGGATGGCGACGCCGCGCCTGGCTGCGCGCGCTTCGCATTGACTCGTCCCAAAGCGGGGCAGATGCTCCCCTCTTGCGGGGGTGATATTTTCAGGACCGCTTCGGCCCAAGGCCTGCCGCAAGCCCGGCGACACTCGCGGGGCAAGCAAGGGGGGGTATCATGAAACTATTTCGTTCGCTCTCATATGGCGCGGCTCTGATCCTTGGCGCTTCCGCGATGCCCGCGGCGGCGCAGCTCGAGGAATACAAGGACTACGAGGTGTCCGACGCGGTCTGGCAGATGACCACGGTTCGGATCGATCAGGGGCAGTTCGAAACTTACCTCGAAGGCCTCAAGTCAACCTGGGTCGGCGCAAACAAGGTCGCCAAGAAGCTCGGCCAGATCGAGGACTACGCGATCTACGTCAACGAAGCACCGGCACCGGGCGCATTCGACCTGGTCCTGATGATCAAAATTCCCTCCACCGCGATGATGGGGCCTTCGAAGAAGCGTTACGACGACTTCCTCGAGGCTTATGGCAAAGCCAACATCGACAAGGGCAATGACACGGTCATCAAGCTCTACAATGAGATCAGGGAGATCCAGGGAACCTACCTGCTGCGCGAAGTCACTGTGAAATAAGCAGGTCCCTGCCCGGCGGCCAAGGTCGCCGGGCACCGGGCCGGCAGGTCACGCATCACCCGACCGGGGAATAGCCGCTGTCACCCTCGAACTGGGCCTGTGCCTCGCGCTTGCCCTTGCTGGTGAAGTACCAGCCGACCACCGACAGCACGATCATCGCGACCGCGAGCAGCGAGATGGACTCACGCGTCGCGATCAGGATCGCATTCCACAGCACCGCCACGATTCCGGCGAGCAGGAAGATGCGCTGGTTGTTGCCGGGAAACCCGTGGACCGCGCGGCCATCTGCCATCCGCACTGCGTGGACGCCTTTGATGTCGAACGCCCTGAACAGGTAGAACCGCCCGCTCGCACCCGGCACGAGCTCGTCGCCGACCGCCTTGGTCGTGACCGCCTTCTCGACCGTATGCTCGGAACCGTCGGCGAGGCGGAAGCGAATGCTGCGGAAGATTTTCACCCCGCCACGGTCGGTCCGCACATCGGCGTCCTCGACGGTCCCATCGATCATCGATGTCGGCATGCAGATCCCCCCTTGCGGCGGCTTACTCCAGCGGCACCCCCGGCACTTGCTTGGCGGTGCGAATGGTCAGCGAAGTCTTGACGCTCGCGACGTTGGGCGCGGGCGTGAGCTTGCTGGTGAGAAATTCCTGAAAGCTTTGCAGGTCTTTGCTGACGATCTTGAGGATGAAGTCGATCTCGCCGTTGAGCATGTGGCATTCGCGCACTTCAGGCAGGCCGCCGACATGCGTCTCGAACGCGCGCAAGTCCTCTTCCGCCTGACTCTTGAGGCTGACCATCGCGAACACGGTGATCGAGAAGCCGAGCTTCGAGGCGTCGAGATCCGCGTGATAGCCGCGGATCACGCCCTCTTCCTCCAGCGCGCGGACGCGCCGCAGGCATGGGGGCGCCGTCAGGCCGACGCGCTGCGCAAGCTCGACGTTGGTGACTCGCCCTTCGCGCTGCAACTCGGCAAGCAAGCGCCGGTCGATCGAATCGAGATTGGCCATGTCGCCCCAGCCCTTTGCCGCTCGAGTTTTCGTCTCAGCTCGAAACGGACAATCGCCCGTCTGGAATTAACCATGCGGAATCGCATCCCGCTCGGCAACTTTATTATTTATGGCGGCAATTGTCCCGCATTGCAACGCGAATAGGAAACGCCATTCTCTCCGCCACCAAAGCCGATACCCAGCACCCCGCACGGGTGGGCCGGCAGCCGCTTCGCCGCAAGGGTCCGCGCTTTGGAGAACGCATGTATTTCGACGACCGCCTCGCTACGGTTCTGCGCCTGGGCACCGGTGGCGAGCGCGCGGTGCGCACGCAGTTCCGCCAGCTCGTCGACCTGCTCGGCTCGGTCCCGTCGGGCGCAAGCGGCGAAATGCTCTCTCTGGCACACGTGCGGCTGGCCGAACTCAATGCCATGATCGATGCGGACGCGCGTGCGGCGATTTTGCGAGAGCCGGGCATGCGGCTGCGCAATCCGCGGCTGGTGCGCTGGCTTTCCGAAGGCGAGACTACGGTCGCGGCCGCCGCGATGGCAGCCGCGCGCCTCAAGCCAGATGATTGGGAAGCTCTGATCCCGACCCTGCCCGTGCCGGCGCGCGCCCTGCTGCGGCACCGCCGCGATCTGCCGGACGGCACGCGCGACTTGCTCGCGCGGCTCGGCATCCACGATCTCGTGCTTCCCGAGCCCGAGCAGATTGAGGAGCCGTTCGAGCTTGGCCCGGAGATGGAGCTCGCCGGCGACGAAATCGAGCCGGAGAGCCGCGCCGGGATCGGCGAGCTGGTGCGGCGCATCGAAAACTTCCGCCAGACCCGCCGGGACGCTGCAGGCGACCGGCCCGGGGCTGCCACGCCGGGCCTGCCGCTCGACCAAGCCGGGCACGAGCAGCGCGCGCGTGCGCTGCAATCGTTCGAATTCGCAAGCGATCCCGGCGGGCGCATCGCCTGGGCCGAAGGCACGGTGGCGCCGATGACGGTCGGCATGATGTTGCTGTCATCCGCGCCCGATGCGCCCGCGCGCGCTGGCGAGGCGACGCTCGATGCCATGCGCAGCCACTTACCGGTGCGTGACGGGCGGCTGGTGATCGAAGGCGCGCCCGCGGTGGCGGGCGAATGGCGGATCGACGCCGCGCCGCGCTTCCTCGAAGGCGGGGGCTTCGCGGGATATCAGGGCCGGCTGCGGCGGCCCGCCCGCCCGCCGCGCGAAGCCCCGGTAGATCGCGCCCGGCAGGCGGACCTCATCCGCCAGCTGCTGCACGAATTGCGCACGCCGGTGAACGCGATCCAGGGCTTTGCCGAAGTGATCCAGCAGCAGGTGATCGGACCTGCGCCGAGCGAATATCGCGCCCTCGCCGCCGCAATCGCGATGGACGCTGCGCGCATCCTCGGCGGGTTCGATGAGCTCGATCGCATGGCGCGGCTCGAAAGTGGCGCGATGGCGCTCGATGATAGCGGCAGTGACCTGTCCGAACAGCTCGACCAGGCGGTGCAGCGGCTCGATGGTGTGCTCCGGCCCCGCAGCGCGCGGATCGCGATCTCCGGTGCCGGGCAGGCATGCCCGATAACGCTCGGATCGGATGATGCCGCGCAGCTCGCATGGCGCGTGCTCGGCACGATCGCCGGGGCGCTCGGGCCGGGCGAAGTGTCCGACGTGTTCCTGCGACGGCAAGACGGCAAGGCTATGGCGCTGATCCAGTTGCCCGCCTCGCTGGAGGAACACGACGACCTGTTCGCGCCGGTTTCCACCGGGGGCGAGCGGCGCAGCGTCAGCTCCGGCATGTTCGGGCCCGCGTTCGCGCTCCGGCTGGCGCGCGCCGAAGCGGCCGCGGCCGGCGGGGACCTGGTGCGCCAGGGGGAGCTATTGATCCTTTCCTTGCCGCTCTTGACCGGCCAGAAGGTGAACCATTAGCCACGGCGGCCACCAAGGCGAGGCGCAGATCAGACCGATTACCCAAGTCCCGCCCGCCGAAGCCAGGGCCAGGTTCCGAAGCGGCTTCGGCCAGCGCTTCCTGCTGACGGTCGACACCGAAGAAGAGTTCGACTGGGACGGACCGATCGCGCGCGAGGGCTTCTCACTCGATCACATACCCCGGCTGCGCAAGTTCCAGCAGTTCTGTGAAAGCGAGGGCGTCAGCCCGCTCTACCTGATCGACTGGCCGATCGCGACATCCTCGCTCGCCGCCGACATCCTCAAGGACCCGGTGCGGGAGGGTAAGGCCGAAGTGGGCATCCAGCTCCATCCCTGGGTCAACCCGCCGTTCGAGGAGGAAGTGAGCGATCACAACTCGTTCGCCGGCAACCTGCCGCGGGAACTCGAGCGCGCCAAATTCCGCCGCCTGCGCGATACGATCGAGGAACGGTTCGACACATTGCCGCTGGTGTACCGCGCGGGCCGCTACGGCGTTGGCCCGCACACGGCTGACGTGCTGCGCGAATGCGGCGTGGCGATCGACAGCTCGGTTCGTTCCAAGTTCAATTACAGCTCCGTCGGCGGCGCCGATTTCCGCCGCCATCCGCTCCATCCCTATTGGCTCGGCGATACGCGCAGGCTGCTTGAGTTGCCGCTCACGACGGTGTTCTGGGGCATGCTGCGCAAACAGGGAGATTGGCTCCACCCGGCGCTGTGGCGGCTCCCGAGTCTGCGCGGAGTGCTCGCCAAGCTCGGGCTGCTCGAACGCATCCCGCTGACGCCGGAAGGCGTTTCGGTGGAAGAAGCTATCCGCGGCATCGACATCGCGATCGACGATGGGCTGCCGGTGCTGGTGCTGAGCTTCCACAGCCCATCGCTGCGGCCCGGCAACACCCCTTACGTGCGCGAGGATCGCGATCTGGACGCGCTCTACGACTGGTGGCGGCGGGTGTTCGCCTATCTCGAACGGCGCGGCATCGCACCCACCACCGCGAAGGAGATTGTCGACGCGGTCGAGGTCTAGGTTGTCTTGCGGAATTCCAGAGAGTAGGCCGCGCGGCGCGCCGATGGATCGGGAAGGGCCTGTAGCTCAGCGGTTAGAGCTGGCCGCTCATAACGGCTAGGTCGCGGGTTCGAATCCTGCCGGGCCCACCATCGCCGCGGCGAAAACTAGAGTCGGGGAGTAGCGCAGCCCGGTAGCGCGCCTGCTTTGGGAGCAGGATGTCGCAGGTTCGAATCCTGTCTCCCCGACCAACTTTTGCGAGACGAAAAACTCCCGACCGAAGCGACCGGGGTCGACTCGAGACCGTGCGAGGCACGGTCTTCGCCGGAAGGCTCCCGAGCGGCAGCTATTCGTCGCCCGAATCGTCCTCGGGGAGCGCTTCCTCGGCGATCTCGGCCCCGGGGTCCTCGACACTCGAAAGGTCGCTGGAATCGTCAACGTCGTCGTTCATGACGACCTGGGGCTGGTCCTCCTCCGGAACGTCCTCGGACGCGTCTTCGACCACGCTCGGCGGCTCGTGAATCGTCTCTACCGGCGCCGCTGCTGACTTCGCGCCGTTCTCGCCATTTGGCTGGGACTGCGCCGTCTGCGACAACACCCCGCCGCGCTCGCCGGTACCAACCAGCTCAGCCACCACGAGCAGGAGCCCAACGATTACGAACAGCGCGAGCCAGCGATTGTTGAACGGATTCATGGCACGCAGCTGTTCACCGGCGCTTTGGGCTCCGGATTGCTCGGATAGCCGGGATCGTCGGGATTATTGGGATTGGACAGAGCCCGGTCGTCACGCACGTACATTGCCGCGGTCTTGCGGATCGGCCCGGTGGGAATGAAGCGTCCGAACAGCAGCGGCTGATAATCGTAGACCACTTCCACGAACATGATCGCATAGCCGGGCTCGGCCTTGAGCACGCGCCCGGTCGGGCCCATGCCCTTGAAGCCGGTACCGGTCTTGCCATCGCCCTGATTGCCGTAGCTCGATATATAGCCGGTTTTGGCGCCGAAGCAGCGTTGCCAGTGAAGCCACTGTCCATTGCTCGAGTTGGTCTCGAGGCTCGACAGGATCAGCCGGCCATTCGCCTGGATGTCGAGGTTACCGGACTGCACTTCGGCGGCCTGGAACGCTTCGTTGACGTCGTATTCGCGCATGTACGGCACGCCTGCGTCGATCTGCTCTTTGGCGCGCGAGGCGTTATCCGCCAGCGACACCGCGATCTGGCTCACCCGCATATGGGTGACGGAATAGTTAGCGACCTCGATGCCGCCCAGCCCGAGGATCGTCATGAACGGCAGCGAATAGGCGAATTCCACGAGCGCGACGCCGCTCGCGTCGCCCAGCAGGCGGCGCAGCAGGCGCGGAATGCGCATCCGCGAAGAGGCGAGCGCGCGCATCATGGCGCGGGGCAGATCTTCTTGCGGGTCCGCGCGGCCTGCGGGCCATACGGCTGGTTGCGCAGTGTCGTCGATGCCGAGATCGTGTTCTTGTCCGGCAGGCCGATCAGCTTCCACAGCGGGAATGCGCGGTCGTACTGGATAGTGGCGGTGTAGACCGCGACATCCTTGGCTCCGCCGACACCGTCCTTGCCGATGTCGTTCTCCCACTCGTCGCTGTTGTTTTCGTCCCAGAAGCATTCGTCGTCGTCGTAAACGTCGTTCTTGTTCTTATCCTCGAAGTCTTCCGGGCGGCCGACATCGTTGAACGATTTATAGTTGACCCGCTTGAGCGTGTATTGGGGATTACCGAACACGATCGGCCGCGTCTGCGCTTTGATGTACTCGTCGATCTGCGTGAGCTGATTGGGGCCGCTTTCGAGGCCTGCGTCGCGACCGGCATCCTGCATCGCGCCCTGGAGCACCGATTGCGCGTACATCGTCTGGCCGATGTCGAAGATGCCGAACAGCAGCACCAGGAACGTCGGCAGCACGATCGCGAATTCGGGCAGCGTGGCGCCGCGCTCATCGGGCGCCAGCCGGCGCGGCCGCATGGTCTGGAGCAACGGCATCAGGCGCCAAGCCTCAGGTCGGCCACTTGCGCGGCGATGAACTTGAAGGTGTTGCGCAAGGCTTCCGTGTTGCTTGAATAGTAGGCGCGACCGTTGCTGGCGCAGTCGCGCAGCGTATTGGTCATGCTAGTGCCGAAGGCGACCACCCAAATGGTGGTCCCTTGTGCCTTGATCGCCTCGCACAACGCCGAGAAACGCGCATTGTGGCGCGAGGTGATGGTGTTTTCATAGCCATTGGGCGCGATGCGGTGATCGAGGTTCTCTATGCCGTATGCTGAGTATCCCGAAGCGGTTGGTTCCATGATGCCGTCGGTCATGAAGATAATGTGCTTGCTGACGTTGATCTTGTCGGCGTCGAGATTGACGTTGGTGGCAAACAGGCCCGTCGGGCTGGTCAGCCGGCCACCCCATATCATGCCGATATCGTGGTACGTGTTGCCCTCGGCGTTGAGGTTGTTGACGTAGGAGTTGAGCCAGGAAGGAACGTTGTCGGGGTCGTCAGATAGATCCACAGTGCGGAGCAGCATCATCTCCGCGGGGCACTTGTAGCTCGGGTTGCCGGGCACACTGCTGGTCTTGCCGTTCGTGTAACTGGCGTTGGTATAAAAATAACCGTCCGCCCACCGGTAGTAATAGTTCTTTTCGGATTCGGAGCTGCGCGTGTATTCGACCTGGCCCCAAAGCGGATGCCACCAGGTATCGTCGTCCTCGGCTTTTGCATCGAAATTCAAGTCGAATGCATCGTCGGGGATCGGGTCGAAATCAGTTTCCGGCACGGTCTTGCGTTCTTCGATGCAGCCGTTCCAGGTGACGTTCGTCGTGTTAATTGCGCCGCCTTCCATGTGCACGTCGGTATCCACGCCGCGATAGATTCGGGCGAGACGAACCACATTATAATCGCCGCTTTTGTCGACCAGCGTGGGATTGGAGCTTGTGCGATTGACGTCGGTGGCGATTTCTACCGACTGCAGCCCCTTGAAGGCCGTCGTGTCGATCGCGTCTTCGCCGTAAATCCAGTTGGTGAACTTGTACTTTCGGGTGGTGATCGTGTTGATGTAGCGACGCTGGCAGGTTCCGATATCGACCTTGCTCTTACCGCTGCCGCGCGTGCCGGTTTTGCTCCAGGACTCATAGTTGTACTCGGTCGAGTTCACCGGATTGGGCAGCGGCCCCCCGGTCGTGACTGGATTCGGCCCGTTGGTCGGATAATTGTTTTCACCCCAGTTCTGGCACTCCGTCTTTGAGATGGCAGAACCAAAAGTGTTATATCCGCGCCCCGTTTCGTCGACATCGTCGACCCCGGTCTGGAAGTTGGCAACACGGGTCTGGTAGCTCGTCAGATTCGAGAAGGCCGCCGTGCTGAGCGCCCCGCTGCTGATCAACCCCTTTACATTCACCGTCATCGAATACGGCACGAAGCCGTAGCGTATACGGGTGCGATTGTCGTTGACGGCCTGGTTGATCGTCTTGTGAAAATCGCGCACGGCATCGCGCAGGCCCTGAATCTTGGTCGGTTCGCCCCAGTTGATCGGGCTATCCATCGACCCGGTGGTATCGAGCACGAACATGATGTCGGCGTTGCCGATCTGCAGCTCGGCCATGCAGTTCACCGACAGGTTGACGGTGTCCGTGCCGAAGATCTTCATCAGCAACGTCGGCACTACCGCGGTGGCGGTACCGAGCACCTGGCCGTCGTCATTGTCGCTGGTGGTGTAACTCACGTCAGTGGGCTTGATATTGAGCCCCTTGCCGTTGAAGTTGAAGTTGAACATCGAGTTGGCCTTGGCCTTCTCGTTGGTACCATACGAGCCGGACTTGCTCATCGCCTTGCGGCCCGCGAGCACCCCCGCGTCGCACGCGGACTGGAGCTGCGTCTTCGCCATGTAGGAACGGCTGATATCGACGCCGCCGCCGATCAGGGCCATCATCGGAATCAACGACGCAGCGGCGATCGCGAGCGTGTTGCCCGCATTATCGCGTCCCAGTCGAGCGATCAGCGTGAGGCAGCCAGTCATCGGCGCAGGATCCCATTTCACGTCCAACTGGCGCTTTTGCCAGTTTCACATCACCAAGCTGTGACGGCTCGTGGTTAAGATCGCGTTATTCGGGGGGGCGGAATTTGCGGTTCGGTTCGGGCTGGGTTTCGGAGGCGCCGCTGTGCTTTCCTACACGGCCGGTTTTCGCCAAACCCGCCCATCGCTCTTTCACATCGTGGTCGGTACGCTAGCGAGACGAAGGGCATTCTGAAGGTCACACATCGGTGCTTCCGTTTGCAGCGCCAACAGCGTTAAAGCGTCTATTTCCCAGTCACTTGTTTCCTATGATCCGCCAGAAAGTCACAGTGTTCCAGTGGCCTTTCGCCGTCACTCGCATGGCTGCGCTTGCCCCCTTCCCCGCCGCCGCCTATCTGCGCGGCAATTCCTCCAGCGCCAGATTCCCGAAGGACCACCATGGCCGCCCAGTACGCATACGTCATGAAAAGCATGACCAAGAGCTTCCCCGGCGCTCAGAAGCCGGTGCTCAGCAACATCAACCTGCAGTTCTACCAGGGCGCCAAGATCGGCATCGTCGGCCCCAACGGCGTCGGCAAGTCGACGCTGATGAAGATCATGGCCGGGATCGACACCGATTTTACCGGCGAGGCCTGGCCGGGTGAAAATATCACCGTCGGCTACCTGGCGCAGGAGCCCGAGCTCGACCCGACCAAGACCGTGCTCGAGAACGTCAAGGACGGCGCGCGCGAAACCGCCGACCTGGTCGAGCGGTTCAACGCCATCTCGGCCGAGATGGGCGATCCGCAGGACGACACCGATTTCGACGCACTGCTGGCCGAGATGGGCGAGCTGCAGGAGAAGATCGACGCTGTCGACGGCTGGACGCTCGACAACCAGCTCGAGATCGCGATGGAGGCGCTGCGCTGCCCGCCGTCGGACTGGAGCGTCGAGAACCTTTCGGGCGGTGAGAAGCGCCGCGTCGCGTTGACCCGGCTGCTGGTGCAGAAGCCCAGCATCCTGCTGCTCGACGAACCGACCAACCACCTCGACGCCGAAAGCGTCGAATGGCTGGAAAACCACCTCAAGGACTATGCCGGCGCGGTGCTGATGATCACCCACGACCGCTATTTCCTCGATCACGTCGTCGGCTGGATCCTCGAGCTCGATCGCGGCAAGTACTTCCCTTATGAGGGCAACTACTCGACCTACCTCGAGAAGAAGGCCAAGCGCCTCGATCAGGAAGACCGGGAGGAGAGTGGCCGCTCCAAGGCTCTCAAGGGAGAGCTGGAGTGGATCCGCCAGACCCCCGCCGCGCGCCAGACCAAGAGCAAGGCGCGTATCCGCAAGTTCGAGCAGCTTCAGGAAGCGCAGAACGACCGCAAGCCGGGCAAGGCGCAGATCGTCATTCAGGTGCCCGAGCGGCTCGGCAGCAAGGTGATCGAGGCGAAGGGCATCTCCAAAGCCTATGGCGACAAGCTGTTGTTCGAGGACCTGAGCTTCACCCTGCCCCCGGGCGGCATCGTGGGCGTGATCGGGCCCAACGGCGCGGGCAAGTCCACCCTGTTCCGCCTCATCACCGGTAAGGAAGCACCCGATAGCGGCACGATCGAGGTGGGCGAGACCGTGCGTCTCGGCTTCGTCGACCAGAGCCGCGATCACCTCGATGCGTCCAAGAACGTGTGGGAGGAAATCTCCGACGGGCTCGACTACATGACGGTCAACAAGCACGAGACTTCGACCCGGGCCTATGTCGGGGCATTCAACTTCAAGGGCGCGGACCAGCAGAAGAACGTCGGCAAGCTTTCGGGCGGTGAGCGCAACCGCGTGCACATGGCCAAGATGCTCAAGACCGGCGGCAACGTGCTGCTGCTCGACGAGCCGACCAACGATCTCGACGTCGAAACGCTTGGCGCGCTGGAAGAGGCGATCGAGAACTTCGCCGGTTGCGCGGTGGTGATCAGCCACGACCGCTTCTTCCTCGACCGTCTGGCAACCCACATCCTCGCCTTCGAGGGCGACAGCCACGTCGAATGGTTCGAAGGCAACTTCGAAGCATATGAGGAAGACAAGCGCCGCCGCCTTGGCGACGCGGCCGACCGGCCGACGCGGCTGGCGTACAAGAAGCTGACGCGGTGACATGATCGCCCTGCGCCTCACGGTTTACGGCCGGGTGCAGGGCGTGTTCTACCGGAACTGGACAGTACGCACCGCGCGGCAGCTCAGGCTGGCCGGATGGGTGCGCAACTGCTCCGACGGCACCGTCGCCGCGCATGTCGAGGGCGATGAGGCGGCGGTGCATCAGATGATCGCGCTGATGCGCTCAGGTCCGCCCGACGCGGTGGTCGAGCGGATCGATGAGCGGGAATGCGCGCTGGAAATGCCGGACGGCTTTGGCAGGAGATGATCCATTCACGCTGGGGGCTACAAACCTGAACGTTCAGCTATATAGGCGGTTCAGTTAACCGACAGCCGAATCCGGATATTCCGTCACCACGGGCCGCCTCCCACTCAGCGGCACTCGCGAACATGGAGAGCCGCATGAACATCCATCGACTGTTGAAGACGGGAGGCCTTGCCGCGCTCGCCGCCGCATTGGCGGTGACCGCGCTTCCCACCGAAGCCCTCGCCCAATCCCGCGACCAGCAGCAAAGCTGGTCGCGGGGCGACAACAACAACCGCAACGAGCGTCGCGCCGCGCGCGTCGAGAATCGTGGTGACCAGCGGGCCGCACGGGTCGAACGCCAAGGCGATCGCCGCGCCGCCCGTGTGGAACGACAGGGCGACCGCGCTGCGAACCGCGCTGCCGCCGCCGGCCGTCCGGTCCGCGCCGAGCGGATCGACAACCGTAGCGAACGGACCGCCCGCCGGATCGACCGGTCGAGCGAACGCACCGCGCAGCACATCGATCGCCGCACCGACAACCGCGCGACGCGCATCGCCAGCCGCGACGACCGACGCGGCTCGTACGAGCGCAACCGCACCTACCGCGGTGACCGCAACGGTTCCTACCAGAACCGCAACGGAAACTGGCAGACCCGCGACAACAACCGCCGGTGGGACAACCGCCGCGGGAATGACAACCGTCGCTGGAACGACAACCGGCGTGGCAACGACAACCGCTGGCGCGGCAACGACAACCGCCGGTGGGACCGCAACTGGCACAGCAACAACCGCTACAACTGGCGTTCCTGGCGCAGCAACCACCGCGATCTCTATCGCTGGGGCCGCTACTACGCGCCGTACCGGGACTACAGCTACCGCCGGCTGAGCATCGGCTTCACCCTCGGCTCGCTGTTCTATTCGAACCGCTACTGGATCAACGATCCGTACCAGTATCGCCTGCCCGAAGCCTACGGCCCGTACCGCTGGGTCCGCTATTACGACGACGCGCTGCTGGTCGATACCTACACCGGCGAAGTGGTCGATGTGATCAACGACTTCTTCTGGTAAGCTATCCTGCCGCGTGAGTGGACCGGCAGGAGAACCCGGAAACCCCCGTCCTCACCGGCGGGGGTTTCTTTATGCGCCTGTCCCCCGCTAAACGTGGCGAAATGCCGCACGCCGCCGAATCCGTCCCTGACCGTGACCCGTTGAAGCGGATCGGCGCGGCAGTGCGCAAGCGGCTCGCGGCCAACCCCCAGATCTATCGCGTGCCGACCGACAAGGCGGAGATCTTCGCGCTCGGCGATTTTCTCTCGCCCCGCGAATGCCAGCGCCTGGTGGCGATGATCGACACGGTCGCCAGGCCCTCGGCAGTCTACGACAGCGAATACGACGGCAGCTTCCGCACCTCCTATTCCGGCAATGTCGATCCCCACGATTCCCTCGTGCGCCGTATCACCCGGCGGATCGACGACCTTCTCGGCATCGACCCTGCGCTCGGCGAGACGGTGCAGGGCCAGCGCTACCTCCCCGGGCAGGAGTTCAAGAGCCACTTCGACTGGTTCGACACTGGCAGCGACTACTGGAAGCGGGAGAAAGTCCGCGGCGGGCAGCGTTCGTGGACCGCAATGGCATTCCTCAATCCGGTGGCAGGCGGCGGCTCCACCGACTTCACCAAGCTCGGCATCTCGATCCAGCCTCAGCCCGGTGCCTTGCTGATCTGGAACAACGCCGACCTCGACGGCGCGCCCAACGACTGGACGATGCACGCAGGCACGCCGGTGACGGAAGGCGTGAAGTACATCATCACCAAGTGGTACCGGGTCCGGCCGTGGGGCTGATTCCTTTTTGCGCTACCGCTTCGCTGCTTGAGCGCGTCAGCGCGCCAGCGCCTCCGCGATCAGCCGCCTGGTGTTGGCGACGCCGTAGAGCGCGACGAAGCTGCCCATGCGCGGCCCCTGCGAAGAGCCGAGCAGCGTCTCGTACAGCGCCTTGAACCAGTCGCGCAGGGATTCGAAGCCGAACGCCTCGTCCTTGCCGATCTCATAGATCGCGGTCTGCAGGTCTTCGGCCGATGCGTCCTCACCGAAGCGGGCGAGAGCGCCATCGAGCGCCTTCAATGCCGCCGCCTCGTTCCCCGTCGGCGCGCGCTTCGCGAGCGTTGGGGCGATAAAATCGCGGACGTAGGCAATCGCCCCACCGACCAGCGCATCCAGCTCGGGGTGTTTTGCCGGATCGGCGTCTTCGAGGTAGTTGCCGAGATAGCTCCACACCTGCTCGCGCGTCGCCTCGCCGCCGAGCACGCCGACGAGGTTGAGCAACAAGCCGAAGCTCACCGGCAACCCATCGCCATCGCCGCCGTGGTAACCGTTCGCGCGCAGCAAGTGCCACACCGCGTTGCCGAGCTGCTGTTCGACCGGCTGCGAGGGAATTTTCTCCCGGAACTGCCAGTATTCGTCGACCGCCTTGGGAATGATCCCGGGATGGAGCGTCTTGGCGCTCTTGGGGTCGCGGTAGAGATAGAAGCCGAGGCTTTCCTCGCTGCCATACCGCAACCATTCCTCGATCGTCAGGCCGTTGCCCTTCGACTTGGAGATCTTCTCCCCCTTCTCGTCGAGGAACAGCTCGTAGATCATCCCTTCCGGCTTCCTGCCGCCGAGGATCTTCGCGATCTTGCCCGACTGGGTGACGCTGTCGGTCAGATCCTTGCCGCACATCTCGTAATCGACGCCCAGCGCGACCCAGCGCATCGCCCAGTCGACCTTCCATTGCAGCTTGGCCGCGCCGCCGAAGATCGATTGCTCGACGGTCTGTCCCTCATCCTCGAAGCGCACGATGCCCTTGGCCGCATCCACCACCTCGACCGGCACTTGCAGCACCGCGCCGCTCGTGGGGCTGATCGGAAGGACTGGTGAATAGGTCTGCCGGCGTTCCTCCCGCAAGGTCGGCAGCATCACGTCCATGATCGCATCGTAATGCGTCAGCACGTTGGCGAGCGGCGCATCGAACCGGCCCGAGTTGTAGCAATCCGATGCGGCGACGAATTCATAGTCGAAGCCGAAGCGGTCGAGGAAATCGCGCAGCATCGCGTTGTTGTGATGCGCGAAGCTTTCGAACCCGGCGTTGAACGGGTCCGGCAGGCGGCTGAGCGGCTTGCCGAGGTTGGCTCGCAGCATCTCGGCATTCGGAATGTTGTCCGGCACCTTGCGCAGCCCATCCATGTCGTCGCTGAACGCGATCAGCCGCGTCGGCGCCCCGCCGGTGAGCGCCTCGTAGGCCCGGCGGACGAGCGTGGTGCGCAGGACTTCCTGAAAGGTGCCGATGTGCGGCAGGCCGGACGGGCCATAACCCGTTTCGAACACCACCGCCTCTCCACCGGGCTTGTCCTCGGGAAACCGTTTGGCGAGCCGCTGCGCCTCCTGGAACGGCCAGGCCTTGGAGGTGCGGGCGGCTTCGATCAGGGCAGTATCGGTCATGAATGGGGCTTTTGCGGAGAGGAACGGCGAGCGCAAGTGCGGGAAGTGACGCCTGTGACAGTGTCCAGAGACTAAAACCGCTCGAAACCGTCACCTTGGAGGCGCGAACCGTCGCCTTGCGACGCCAGAGTGTCGCCCTGGCGGCGAAGACTGTCACTTTGCAAACCCGGAAGTGTCGCCTTGCGTGGGCAAGGTGACGGTTTGCGCGCCGCGCCGCGCCGCCGCGCCCGCCCGATCGCCTGTGCCTTAACCCAGGCCTCGGCCAAAGCAGGAACCCGCCCCTTGAGACGATAGGCCGATTGCCGCGTCATGCCGACCGCCCGCGCCGCCGCGGCGACCTTGCCGTGCTGCGCAAGCGCCTGAAGGAAGGCGAACGCCTTGTTGTCGGTCCAGCGATAGTCGGCGGCGGGGCGCGGCATGCGCGCGTCGGGTGCGGGATGCGTCATCCGGCAGGATGAAGCAGATTG
>CAYNXB010000042.1:0-8377 GCA_964401045.1 uncultured Sphingomonadaceae bacterium
TTTTCGGCCGGTCGGAACGGCTGATCCTCCGAACGTCTACGATGGGTGGAAAACGGACGTTTCCGTTAGACGCGTCCGCGACGATTGCGAGCGATTATTTCCGGGTCCCAAGCTCCAACCTTCTTCATTCTGTTGCGCAAAGTGACAATGAGGATGCCCATTGCTGCCGGGAAAATGATGAGCTGCGAATTTTGGAAGAGGCCCTCAGACGGTTCGTAGGCGCCCCACCAGAGCAGGCCCCCGATGAACAAGCCAATGACCAGACCCCGATTCATGCTCCACGGCTTTGGCTTGTCCACGCTGATCCATCTCCTGGGTTGGTCGTTGGTCGCATGAGTTACGAATGACCGCCATGGGTCGGTTGCTGCCCGGCTGCTTGGCGCGGATAAACCCTCACAGGCCCCCTGTGTGCTTTAATTCAGATAGACCGCCTCGAACCGGGCCAGCGGCGCCATACGGGCGCGGTTGAGGGTCAGGTTGTCACCGTTCAGGGAATAGCTGTCGGCCTGTTCCATGACCTCGCCGAATGCCCGCTCTACATCCATGCCGGTCGAACAGAACTTTCGCGTCATCGCCAGTGGGCCGAAGCTGATGCGGGAATTCACCTCATTGAGCGTGTAGGTTCCCGTGAAACTGTTGCAGCCGGCGAAACCGGTGACGCGTGCTTCCTGATTCTTGAGGATAAGATGCGGCTCGCGTTCCAGGCTGGCGACGGGCTGGCCGCGCAGTTCCACCAGTTTCCAGTATTTCTCGGTGATCCCTTCGCTCGGCTCTGCGCCCCCGGGGTTCGACGGGGTCGCGCACCCGCTGGCGAAAAGGATCGACAGGGCGCCCAGGGCGATCAGGGAATATCTCATGGCGCCGTCCCTCATTTTCATCCGCCAGAATGCGGCAATAGTACGGGCGTTCCCCGCTACCGTCCACCAACGTTGACCCTCGCCAAGCGATCCCTATTGGAGGCTGCGATGGATCATTCACCCGTCCTCTCGCCACCCCCGCCGCTGTCCGACATCGCCAATTCTGCGCTGTTCCTGGACTTTGACGGCACCTTGGTCGGAATCGCCGAGACGCCGGATGCGATACACGTGCCGGGCGATCTCGCCGCGCGGCTCGGTTCGCTCGCGCAGCGCCTCGATGGGCGGCTGGCGCTGGTGAGCGGCCGTGCGGTCGACGATCTTGGGCGGCATCTCGGCAAGATGGCGTTCGCGCGCGCCGGCTCACACGGCATGGCCCGCTACGACGCCGACGGTGTGCTGCTGGGTGACGAGCCGGCGCCGATCCCACCCGAAGTCAACGATGCGCTGCGCGACTTCGCCGACCGCGAAGGGGTGATGTACGAGGCCAAGCCGCACGGAGGCGCGCTGCACTTCCGCGTCAGGCCCGAGCGGATGGAAGCGGTCAACCGCTTCGCCGAGGCGCTGGCGCAGGCGCACGGCCTCAGCATCAAGATCGGTAAACAGGTCACCGAGGTGGTCCAGCCCGGCGCCGACAAGGGCAGCGCCGTGCGCTCGTTCATGGCCGATCCCGATTTTGCCGGCGCGGTTCCGGTGTTCGTCGGTGACGATCTGACCGATGAAGACGGCTTCGTCGCGGTCGCGGGACTCGGCGGTTTCGGTGTGATCGTGGGCGACCGCCGGCCGACTGCCGCGCATTACCGGCTTGCCTCGGTCGCCGCGGTACACCATTGGCTCGCGCTGTGAAGGCTCACCAGCCTCATTCGACACTGGAACTCTGGCCGATTGGCAATTGCCAGGTCAGTGGCCTGATCGACGAGCGCGCCGCGCTGGTGTGGGGCTGCGTGCCGCGGGTCGATGGCGATCCGGTGTTCTGCGCCCTGCTCAACGGCGACAAGCAGGACATGGGCGTGTGGCGCTTCGAGCTGATCGGGCAGGTCAGCGCGACGCAGCGGTACGAGCGTAACACGCCGATCCTCGTGACGCGGCTCGAGGCCGATGACGGCAGCGCTGTCGAGATTACCGATTTCTGCCCGCGGTTCGAACGCTCAGGCCGAATGTACCGCCCGATCGCCTTTGCCCGCACCGTGCGTCCGGTGGCCGGTTCACCGCGGCTGAAGGTCGTGCTCACCCCGATGCGGGGCTACGGCGCGGAGCCCGCGGAGACGACGAGCGGCACCAACCACATCCGCTACCTCGTGGGCGACCAGGCGATGCGGCTCAGCACCGATGCGCCGGTCGGCTATATCCTCGAGCAGCGCCCGTACCGCGTCGAAAGCGATCAGCACTTCTTCCTCGGACCTGACGAGCCGTTCGTTGGCAACCTGCGCGCCGAGCTGCGGCAGGCGGAGGATCAGACCCGCAAGTACTGGAAGCTGTGGGTGCGCGGTCTCGCCACGCCGCTCGAATGGCAGGACGAGGTGATCCGGGCCGCGATCACGCTCAAGCTGTGCCAGCATGAAGAGACCGGCGCGATCGTCGCCGCACTCACCACTTCAATTCCCGAAGCGCCCGGGAGCCAGCGCAACTGGGACTATCGCTACTGCTGGATTCGCGATTCGTATTACACCGTGCGCGCGCTCAACCGCCTCGGTGCGCTCGACGTGCTCGAGAAGTACCTCGCCTATCTGCGCAACATCGTCGACGAATCGAAGGGCGGGCGCATCCAGCCGCTCTATTCGGTAATGGGCGTGGCCGAGCTCGACGAGAGCATGGCAGAGAATCTCGGCGGCTATCGCGGGATGGGCCCGGTGCGGGTTGGCAACGCCGCCTACACCCAGGTGCAATACGACTGCTATGGCCAGATCGTGCTGCCGACGGTGCAGGGATTCTTCGACCGCCGCCTCTTGCGCATGGCCGACGAGCGCGATTTCGCCAGCCTTGAGGAAGTCGGCGAGATGGCCTGGAAGACGCACGACCAGCCCGATGCCGGGCTGTGGGAATTCCGCACTCGCCAGCAGGTGCACACTTATTCGACGGTGATGAGCTGGGCCGCGTGCGACCGGCTCGCCAATGTCGCCGAGCATCTTGGCAAGGAAGACCGCGCCCGCCTGTGGCGCGAGCGCGCCGACCATATCCGCGACACGATCGAGACGCGGGCCTGGGTGCCTGGCAAGGAGGAGGGCGATGGCTATTTCGGTGCCAGCTTCGAGACGCCTTACCTCGACGCGAGCCTGTTGCAGCTGGTCGACCTGCGTTTCCTCGAGCCCGACGATCCGCGCATGCAGGCGACATTCCGCCGTATCGAGACCGATCTGCGCCGGGGCGAGCACATGCTGCGCTACGCGCGTGAGGATGATTTTGGTGCACCCGAGACCGCCTTCAACATCTGCACTTTCTGGCTGATCGAGGCGCTGCACATGGCCAGGCGCGACAACGAGGCGCGCACGCTGTTCGAAGCTATGATCGGCCATAGGACGCGCTCTGGCCTTTTGTCGGAAGACATGGACTTCGAAACCGGCGAGTTGTGGGGGAACTTTCCCCAGACATATTCGCTAGTTGGCGTGATCAATTGTGCAGGGCTGCTCTCCAAGAGCTGGAATACAATCAGGTGAGCCGTCTCGTCGTCATCTCCAATCGCGTCGCGGTACCGAGCCCCCGGGGAGCCAGCGGAGCACAGGGCGGCCTCGCCGGCGCGGTGCATGCCGTGCTCAAGGAAAAGGACGGCTTCTGGTTCGGCTGGTCGGGCGAGGAGGTCGAGGAGCCGTCCGCGGAGCCCGACGTGCAGACCTATGACGGCGTCACCACCGCGACGATCGACCTCGCGCCGCAGGACGTCGAGGAATACTATAACGGCTATGCCAACTCGACGCTGTGGCCGCTGTTCCATTATCGCATCGACCTGGTCGAATATTCGCGCAGCTTCGGCATGGGCTACGAGCGGGTCAACGACCTGTTCGCCAGCTACGTCGCGCCGCTAATCCGCCACGACGACACGATCTGGGTCCACGACTACCATTTCATCCCTATGGGCGAACGGCTGCGCCAGCGCGGCTTCACCAACCGGATCGGTTTCTTCCTGCACATTCCGTGGCCGCCGACCCGCCTCCTCGTCATGCTGCCGTACCACGAGCGGCTTGTGCGCACGGTGCTGCACTACGACCTCGTGGGGTTCCAGTGCGACGAATGGCTGGAAAGCTTCCTTCATTATTGCCGCAAGGAGCTGGGAGCCGAGGTCGATGAAGCAAGCGGGCGGATCGCGCTCGACGGGCGGGTGACTTATGCCCGGGCTTACCCGATCGGGATCGATTACGAGCAATTCCGCCGGGAAGGGCAGACCGGCGAATCGCGCCAGGCCGAACAGCGCATGCTTTCGAGCACGCGCCACCGCACCGCGATCATCGGGGTCGACCGGCTCGACTATTCGAAGGGCCTCGTTTCGCGGCTCGACGGCATCGCGCGCCTGTTCGAGACCGACCCCACCACCAACCGCGAGATCGTCTACGTCCAGATCGCCCCGCCGAGCCGCGAGGACGTGCGCTCCTACCGGGAAATCCGCGAGGTGCTCGAGCGCAAGACCGGGCACATCAACGGCGAGTATTCGGAGATCGACATCGTTCCGATCCGCTATGTCAACAAAGGGCACAGCACCGCCGAGCTCTACGGCATCTACCGCGCCGCGAAGATCGGGCTGGTGACGCCGCTGCGCGACGGCATGAACCTCGTCGCCAAGGAATATGTCGCCGCGCAGGACCCGGACGATCCGGGGGTGCTGATCCTGTCGCGTTTCGCCGGCGCGGCGCAGCAGCTCAAGGAAGCGCTGCTGGTCAATCCCTATAATCCTGACGACATCGCCGACGCGCTGCGGCGGGCGCTGCGCATGCCGCTCGCCGAGCGCAAGGCGCGGTGGCAGAAGCTCGTCACCAACGTGCGCGAGGAGAACGTCCAGCGCTGGACCCTCGATTTCACCCGCGACCTCGAAGCGGCGCCGGCGCTGACCTGAACCCTACGCCGTGAACAGCGCGATCGCGGCGTGCAGGATCAGGGCGGCCAGCACCAGGCTCGACAGCACGAACACCGCGAAGCGCACGATCACCTTGTTGACGGTCGCCTGAACCAGCGAGTGAAGCACCCGCAGACCGAGATAGGCCCAGGCGAGTTGCGCGTTGAGCCCGTCACCCTGACCGATGATCGCGAGCACGATGGCGACGGCGTAGAACACCGTCGGCGCTTCGTGCAGGTGGTTATAGTTGTGCGCCTTCCACTGCACCTGCGGCGGCAGCGCCCGGTCGAGCGTCACTTCGGGATCGTTAACCAACCGGTCCGGATCGACCCTGGCCTTGCCCATTGCCGGGATGCGGGTGGCGTACATCCACAGCCACATCACCATCGTCCACGCCATCAGCAGGACGGCTGGTTTGAGGATATCCATACCGATCATCGACGTTCTCCCCCTCTTTGCGCCTGAAACTGCGTCAGTCAGCCGGTCGAGGCAAGCACCGCGGCGAACTGCGCCGCATCCACGTTGCCGCCGCTGAGCACCACCGCGGTGCGGCCGTCCGCGGGGACTTTGCCCGCGAGCACCGCCGCAAGCGCCGCCGCGCCGCCCGGCTCGACTACGAGCCGCAGGCGGGCGAATGCGAAACGCTGCGCCGCGCGCACCTCTGCCTCGCTCACCGCGAAGCCGCGCGTTACGCGCTCGCGCAGCACCGCGAAGTTGATCGGGTAGGTGGCCGGCGTCTGCAACGCGTCGCACGCGGTCAGCGGCGGGTTCGGAGGCACGCGCCGGATCTCTCCCGCTTCTAGGCTCAGGCGCACATCGTCCCACCCTTCGGGCTCGACCGGCACGATCTCGGCATCGGGGCAGGCAAGGGCGAGGCCCGCGGTCAGCCCGCCGCCGCCGCACGGGCACACGATCCGCGTCGGCGGACCGCCGGCCCGTTGCTCCATCTGGACGGCAAGCTCGATCCCCGTGCTGCCCTGACCCTCGATGATCCAGGGGTCGCCATAAGCGTGGACCAGAGTCGCATTGCGCGCATCGCACAGCGAGCGGGCGATCTCGTCGCGGTCTTCGCCGCCGGGCCGGTCGTAGATCACCACCTCGGCACCCATCTCGCGCACGCGGTCGAGCTTCACTGCCGGGGCATCATTGGGCATCACGATCGTTGCGGCGAGGCCGAGCCGCCGCGCCGCCCAGGCGACGCCCTGCGCATGGTTGCCGCTCGACACGCCGATCACCCCGCGTGTCCCTTCGTCGGACGTGAGCGCGGTGAGCCGATGCCACGCGCCGCGGATCTTGAATGCGCCGACCGGCTGCAGGGTCTCCGCCTTGCACCACACGGTCGCGCCGCCGATCACGGCCGGAAGCAACGGCGTCGGCGGCAGGATCGCCGCGACCTTGGCCGCTGCTTCGAGCACGCCGCTTCGGGTCGGTGCGCGCGATTCGCTCATCGCCGCGACCCCGCGCGCTCTGTTGGAGAGTGACAGGTGTGACACGGTCCTGAGCGAGAAACATTCGCTTCGCCTCGCAGCCTGCGATCGCGAGCGAGCGGGACGGGAGAGGAGATGGCCATCCCCTCGTCATGCCCGCTTTTGGTCCAGTAGGAAATGCGCGGTCTATCGCGGCTCGGCAACGGCTTGTCCTGCGCGAGCAAGCTTGCCAAGAAGCGCGACTGATCGACCCAACGAAAGAAATGCCCGATGGCTGGCACCGAGAATGATGGTAACCGGCTGACCGCCCATCAGATTTTTCCGACGACGATCTGGTCCGTAAACCTGCCGGACCTTGCGCCCCATCTCGAGGAGTGGAAGCGGGCGCTAGACGCCAAGATGGCGGAGGAGAAGGAAGGCGTTGGCCGATCGACCCGCGGCGGCTGGTCCGGTCCCAAGACCCTGTTCGCCGAGGAGCGTTTCAAGCCGCTGGCGGTGGCGGCGCAAACGCATTTCGGCAAATGCCTGGTTGCGATGGGCATGCCGGCCGGGTTCCGCTTCGGGCTGGAAGCGTGGGGCAACATTCACGAGCAGGGCGGCTACAACAAGCTGCACATCCACCGCGAGGCGATCCTTTCGGGCGTGTTCTACCTTTCGCGCCCGGGCGACAGCGGCGCGATCGTGTTCCACGATCCGCGCCCCGGCACCCTGTTCTCGCGGCCGTTCGGCCTCGGCGTGAACAAGTGGAGCGAGATCCGCATGTCGCCGCCGACCGGGGCGATGCTGATGTTCCCCAACTGGATGGAGCATTCGGTCGAACCGAACCAGTCGCAGGAGCGGCGCTATTCGATCGCCATCAATGCGATCTTCCCTTCGCGCCGTTGATTCCCAAATACGTCATGGCGCGAGCGCATGCACACAGGTAGGCGCTAGCCGCGCAGGGAATCGCGTGCGTTAGGAGCAAACATGTCCAGAGTTCTGGTGATCGGCGCGGGCGGCGTCAGCTCGGTCGCGGTCCACAAGATGGCGATGAACAAGGAGATATTCTCCGACATTCATCTCGCCAGCCGTACTAAATCGAAGTGCGATGCGATCGCCGCGAGCGTGAACGCGCGCACCGGCGTGGATGTCGCGACTTACGAGATCGATGCCGAGGAAGTGCCGGCGATGGTCAACCTGATCCGTCAGATCGGGCCGAAACTGGTGGTCAACCTGGCGCTGCCATATCAGGACCTGCCGATCATGGACGCGTGCCTCGCGGCCGGGGTCGATTACCTCGACACCGCCAATTACGAACCGAAGGACGAGGCCAGGTTCGAATACAAGTGGCAGTGGGCCTACCAGGACCGCTTCAAGGCGGCCGGGATCATGGCGCTGCTCGGCTCGGGCTTCGATCCTGGCGTCACCAGCGTGTTCACGATGTGGCTCAAGAAGCACAAGCTCAAGACCATTCGCACGCTCGACATTCTCGATTGCAACGGCGGCGATCACGGCCAGCACTTCGCCACCAACTTCAACCCGGAAATCAACATCCGCGAAGTGACCGCGCCCGCGCGGCACTGGGAAGGCGGGGAGTTCGTCGAAACCCCGGCGATGGGCAAGAAGGTGGAATTCGACTTCGAGGCCGTGGGACCGAAGAACATGTACATGATGTACCACGAGGAACTCGAGAGCCTCGCCCGGTTCGTGCCGGAGCTGGAGCGCGCGCGCTTCTGGATGACCTTCGGGGACCAGTACATCACCCACCTGACGGTGCTGCAGAACGTCGGCATGACCTCGATCGAGCCGATCCGCTATCAGGGGCAGGACATCATCCCGCTGCAGTTCCTCGCCGCGGTGCTGCCCAAGCCCGAAACGCTGGGCGAAACGACCAAGGGCAAGACCAACATCGGCTGCATTGCGACCGGGGAAGCGCTGGACGGCTCGGGCGAGAAGACGTTCTACATCAAGAACATTTGCGACCACGAATTCGCTTATGAGGAAACCGGCAACCAGGCGGTAAGCTACACCACTGGCGTTCCGGCGATGGTCGGCGCGGCGATGGTGCTGACCGG
>CAYNXB010000042.1:8477-21865 GCA_964401045.1 uncultured Sphingomonadaceae bacterium
TGATGAACCTCGCGTGGTACGGGCACCTCAAGTTTCCGCACAAGGCGCTGTGGATCGCGGTGCTGGCCGCCTGGGGCCTGGCGTTCTTCGAATATTGCCTGGCGGTTCCGGCGAACCGGATCGGCGCCAGGGCCTATTCGCTGGCCGAGCTCAAGACGATGACCGAGGTGATGTCGCTGCTCGGCTTCCTGCTCGTCGCGTGGCTGCTGTTCGATCAGCGGCCGGGCGTCAGCCAGCTGGTCGGGTTCGGGCTGGTCGCGGCAGGGGCGTTTTTCGTGTTCAAGGCCCCGCTCGGCTGATGGAAACGAGAGCAGGACATCCGGGCGCATTCGCCCAGTTCGATCTCAACCGGGTCGATTCGCCAGCGTTCGTGGTCGATACGGCCAAGCTGCGCGAAAACCTGCGCATCCTTGCGGAGATTCGCGACGCCGCGGACGTCAAGGTACTGGCCGCGCTCAAGGCTTTCTCGATGTGGTCGGTCGCGCCGATCATCGGCGAATACCTTGACGGGGTGTGCACATCCGGCCTGTGGGAGGCGCTGCTGGCGGCGGAGCACTACGACGGCGAGATCGCCACGTATTGCGCGGCCTACAAGCCCGACGATCTGGACGAGATTTGCCGCCTGTCGGACCATGTGATCTTCAACTCGCCTGGCCAGATTGCCCGCGCGGCGCAAATCCTCGAACGCGCGCGCGGGCGGGGCGAGGATTTCGACATCGGCCTGCGAATCAACCCGCTCCATGCGGAAGGCGACGTCCCGCGTTACGATCCGTGCGCGGAGTTCTCGCGCCTCGGCTTCCCGATCGACCAGCTCGAGGATGAGCATATCGAGGGGCTCGACGGGCTGCACTTCCACACCCTGTGCGAGCAGGATTTCGCGCCGCTCAAGCGCACCTGGCAGACCATCTCGCCGCAGGTCGAACAATGGTTCGGCGAGCTGTCGTGGATCAACCTCGGCGGCGGGCATCATATCACCCGCGCCGATTACCAGCGCGACGAGCTGATCGACTTCCTGTTGCAGGTGAAGGACGAGACCGGCGCCGAGCTCTATCTCGAGCCGGGCGAGGCGATCGCGCTCGACGCCGGCATCCTCGTCGGTACGATCCTCGATTCGCACTGGAACGGCATGCCGCTGGCGATCACCGACGTCTCGGCCACCTGCCACATGCCTGACGTGATCGAGGCGCCGTACCGCCCGGCGATGCTCCATGAGGAGGAGCTGGGCGAGGGGCCGGCGGTGCGCCTCGGCGGCCCGTCCTGCCTCGCCGGCGACGTGATCGGCGACTACAAATTGCCGGTGCCGGTTCGCCCGGGTGAACGCTTCGCGTTCCTCGATCAGGCGCACTATTCGATGGTCAAGACGAGCACTTTCAACGGGGTGCCGCTGCCCTCGATCTGGCTGTGGGATTCGGACACCGACCAGCTCGAGAAGGTGCGCGAGTTCGGCTACGAGGATTTCCGCGACCGGCTCTCGTAACCCCCTGCGTTTCCGGGGATAAGCAGAGGCTCGTTTAAGCCGCGATAATGCGGTTTTCCCTTGCGGTTCGGCGCGGCCAACTTATATGCCGCCTCCGCTGCCCCAAGGGGACTTCCTAACCGCAAGGCAGCTCGCTCAAACTAACGTTTGGAGGTCCCTTGAGTTGCACCATCATCCTGACGCACGGTCTGTAGTTCGCGCCCTCGCGCCGGACGAACCGGTCATCCTCAACCGCCCGCACGCTGCCGGGCGCGCCGCCCGATTCTTCGTCGAGAAGTTTCCGGGCAAGACGATGTATGCGGTGAAGGCCAACCCTTCGCCCGAGCTGCTGCAGGTGTTGTGGCAGGGCGGGGTGACGCACTTCGACGTGGCCTCAATCGCCGAGGTGCGCCTGACGCGCGCCACGGTGCCTGAGGCGACGCTGTGCTTCATGCATCCGGTGAAGACCGCCGCGGCGATCCGTGAAGCCTATTTCGAGCACGGCGTGCGTGTGTTCAGCCTCGATGCGATCGAGGAGCTGGAGAAGATTGTCGGCGCGTGCACCGATGCGGACGGCAACGCGGCGGAGGACCTCTCGCTGCTGGTGCGTCTGCGCGTATCGAGCGAGTTCGCGGAGCTGTCGCTCGCCTCGAAGTTCGGAATCGACCTGGCGGACGCCGCGCCGCTGCTGCAGGCCACTCGCCAGCACTGCGATGCGCTGGGCATCTGCTTCCACGTCGGCAGCCAGGCGATGACGCCATTCGCCTTCGTCCAGGCGCTCGAGCGCGTGCGCGCGGCGATCGCCGAGGCGGCCGTGACTGTCGACATCGTCGATGTCGGCGGCGGTTTCCCGAGCGTCTATCCCGGCATGGAGCCGCCCCCGCTGGAGGACTATTTCTCGGTCATCGAGCGGCACTACGAAGCGCTGCCGATCGCTTACAACGCGGAGCTGTGGTGCGAGCCCGGCCGCGCGCTGTGCGCCGAGTATTCGTCGCTCATCGTGCGCGTCGAAAAGCGCCGGGGAGACGAGCTCTATATCAACGACGGCGCGTTCGGCGCGCTGTTCGATGCCGCGCACATCGACTGGCGCTTCCCGGTGGCCGCGCTGGAGGACGACCTCTCCCAGCCGCTCGCCGAGTTCGCTTTCTATGGGCCGACCTGCGACGACGCCGATTACATGAAGGGGCCGTTCCCGCTCCCGGCGGATATCCAGGCCGGGGACTACATCGAGATCGGCATGCTCGGCGCCTATGGAGCGGCGATGAAGACCGGGTTCAACGGCTTCGGCAACGCGCAGCAGGTGACGGTGAGCGACGAGCCGATGGCGAGCCTCTATCGCGGCGATCGTCCGGTGCGCGAGAGCGACAACGTCGTCAGCTTGGCCCGGCCCAAGTAGCTCCAGCCGTTAACTAATCAGCCTCCCTTCGGTGCTAGATCGGCACCGAAGGGGTTGGCGTGAAATTCTTCAATCGGCTGCCGTGGCTCATCGTGGTCGGCGTCGCGATCACCACGACGTTACCGATCCTCGCCGCCATCTCGCTCGCCTATCGGCAGAGCGACGAGGCCCAGCAGGCAAACGCGACCGACATCGCACGGCGCGCCCTTGCACGTTCGGAGGTCATCGCGTTCCAGCTCGTTGAGGCGTCGCGTGAACTCGAGGCCCTGTCCCCCCAGGAGGCGTGCACCGCCAAGGGTCTCGATCTGATGCGCAAGATCGATCTGCGCTCCACGATGCTGCAGGGCGTCGGCTGGGTCGAGGGCAATACGATGCGCTGCTCGTCGTTCCTGGGCGACGAGGCGCTCGCGCTCGGGCCGCCGGACTTCGTTTCCTCCACCCATTCGCGCGTGCGGGTGAACCTGCGGCTGGTCGATCCCGACGCGACTTATCTGGCGGTGCAACTCGGGCATTCCATCGGCATCGTTCACCGCGACATGCCGCTGAGCTACATCGGCGATAACCTACCCGGGCTCGGAGTTGGGGTGTTTTCGTGGTCCAACCGCGTCCCGCTGATGACGCGCGGACCGGTTCCGGCTGAGCTCTACGGAAACGTGGGCGCACACGGCGTGTTCGCCTATCGCGGCTCCCTGGTGGCGGTGGCGAAATCGGATCGTTACGATCTCGCTGCGTTCGCCGTACTGCCATCCGGACAGGGCGTGAACTATGCGCTCCAGGCGGCCAAAATTCTGATTCCCGTGGGCCTGCTCGTCGGCCTGTTTCTGTCCTCCCTGCTGGTTTACGTCATCCGCTACCGCCTCTCGATGCCGACGATGATCCGCACCGCGCTGGCGCAAGGCAAGTTCCACCTGCATTATCAGCCCGTCGTCGAGCTCGCGTCGGGCCGTATAATCGGCGCCGAGGCGCTGATCCGGTGGGACCGGGGCGAGGCGGCCCACATCCCGACCGACCGCTTCATCGACGCGGCGGAGGAAGCCGGGCTGATCCCGCTGATCACCGCGCATGTGTTGGAGCTGCTGGTCGAGGATGCTCGGGCGGTCGTCGTGCTGGCGCCCGACTTCCGCTTCTCGGTGAACCTTTCCGCGAGCGATCTCTATCGCCCGAGCATCGTGGACGAAGTTACCCGGCTGATCGAGCGTTCGGGCCTCGGTGCGCACAATCTGGTGATCGAGGCGACGGAGCGCAGCCTGGTCGACGTCGCTCGCGCGGGGGCGACAATGGGCCGGCTACGCGAGATGGGCGTTCGGCTGGCGATCGACGACTTCGGCACCGGCTATTCGAGCCTCGCCTACCTCGCCCAGATCGAGGCCGATTTCCTCAAGATCGACCGGCTGTTCGTGCAGGCGCTGGGGACCGAATCGGCGACCAGCCAGGTGGCCGAGCGGATCATCGAAATGGCCAAGGACCTGAGCCTCAAGATCGTTGCCGAAGGTGTCGAGACGAAGCGCCAGGAACGGCTGCTCAAACGGCTCGGGGTCCAGTGCGCGCAGGGCTTCCTCTATGGCCGCGCGACGCCGCTGGACGATCTGATGGTGCTGCTGCGCGCGGACCGCGCGAAGGCGCGGCGCCCCAGGCTCAAGGCCGTCGCCTAGCCCCTAGGCGGGGCGCGGCTGCGGGCCGCCTTCGAGGCGGGCGAGCCGCTCCTCCACCGTGCTGAGCATCTGCTGCATGCTGTCGACCTCGCGCGAGCGCCGCTGTGCGCCGCGCAGCGAATCGGCGAGCGGTTCCGCGATTGCCCGCAGGCCCTCGAGTTCGTCGGCGTTGTAGCGGTTGTAGTCGTTACGCGGGCCGAGCAGCAGCAGTCCCACCGGCCCGTCCTCGTCCTCCAGCGGGAGCTTGAGCACGAACCGCCCATCGCCTTCCGGATGAGCGCCGGGCTCGGCGAGCA
Organism: uncultured Sphingomonadaceae bacterium; assembly: GCA_964401045.1. Lineage (GTDB taxonomy): Bacteria > Pseudomonadota > Alphaproteobacteria > Sphingomonadales > Sphingomonadaceae > CAYNXB01. The sequence continues at coordinate 13,278 of CAYNXB010000042.1, forward strand.
TCTCCGGATACATCACATCGCGCGCCGCCAGCAGCGTGCGCCCGCGCGGCGTATCGATCAGGATCGCGCCGGCGCTGATGTGCGCAGTGGAAGCGAGGCTGGCGAGCGCACGCTGGCCGATCTCGTCCGGCCGCTCAGTGCTGCGCCACGCGACCAGGCGCGGAACCAGCGAGGCGATCTTGTCCTTGTCATTGCCCAGCCGGTTGTTCGCCCAGCGCTGCGCCAGCGCCTGCGTCGGCGCGAAGATGCCCGCCGCCAGCACCGCGCCGACGGCGGTCGCGACCATGTTGTTCTCATGCCCGAGCGAGAATTCGACCGCGCTCTTCACCAGGTCCATGCTCATGGTCCACAGGATGCCGACTACGACCGTGACCGCCGCCGAGACTGCCGACTTGCTGATTACCCGGTCCGCTTCCCACAGGCGGAACCGGATCAGCGAGACGAGCAGCCCGATCGCCATCGCCAGGAACCCGCCTTCGAACAGCACCAGCACCGCCAGTCCGATCAGCGGCCGCCACTGGCTCGACGGCGGCATCAGCGACACGATCAGGAACGCGATCGTGAGCATCACGAGTCCGACTGCGAATCCGAACGCCGCCCACTTGAGCTGCTGGCGTTCGATGCCTGGCTCGAACCGGCGATACTTGGCGATGTGCGATCCGATCAGCCCCAGCGGCAGCAGGAAGGCGAGGGCGGCCTGCGCCATGATCGGCACTTCGTCGATCGCGAGCGGGATCGCCAGCGGCGGTGTCACGATCAACAGGACGCGCAGCCAGCGAGGAACGAACTTTCCATCGGGGAAGGTCGCCAGCGCGATCACCAGCAGCACCCACGCGGACGTCGAATAGACATCGAACAGATCGCCGAGCCCGATCCCCATCCACATGACCATCGGCGGATCGATGGTGCCGGCAAACAGCAGGAAGCTGAACGAGATCAGCAGCGCCACCGGATCGCGCGCGCGGCGGCGATAGAGCAGCGCGGCGCAGGCGATCAGGGCGAAGCAAGTGGCGAGCGAGATCGCGATCCGGGCGCCAATGCGCACGTCGCGCGGGATCGAAGCGGAGGGGCCGCTCTCGATCAGGTTGGCCGCCTTAGCGACGTAGCTGCGCTCGATCACCTTGCCGTCCGGCCGCCGCAGCGACAGGTCGACGGTCGCCTTCTCGGGCCGCTTGAGCAGCCGGGCAACGTCCCACACCCGGGTCTGCGTCGGCACCGCTTTGCCGTCGATCGCAACGATGCGGCTCATCGGCGGCACGTCGAGCGGACGCCCGTCCGCACTCGGCTGGTTCTCGACCGTGACCGAACCGTCGTTCTCGATCTGGGAGATCAGACCGATGCGGGCGAACTGTGGATCGTTCACATAGGCATCGCGGACCACCCACACCGTGCCCGCGATGTCGAGCATCAGCGTCAATACCAGCGTCACCAGCCACAGCGGGCGCAACCATTCGTGCCAGCGGTCAGGAACCGCCGACAGGTGATCAGGCAAGAAGAGCGACCCCACCCCGTTGCTCATGGACGGCGATTATATTGCGCTTTTCAGAGGCCGTATATCGGAGAATCGCGGCTCAGCCGGCGTCTCCCGCCACGTCCGGCCTGGCGGGCGTCTCGAACAGTGCCCGATACCCAACGCCGCCGATGACGCCGCCGACGAGCGGGGCGAGCCAGAACAACCAGAGTTGCTGGAGCGCGAGCCCGCCGACGATCAGCGCCGGGCCGGTGCTGCGGGCCGGATTGACCGAGGTGTTGGTCACGGGAATGCTGATCAGGTGGATCAGCGTGAGGGCAAGACCGATCGCGATCGGCGCAAACCCGGCGGGCGCCCGGCCATCGGTCGAGCCGAGGATGACGACGAGGAACATCGCCGTCAGGACGATCTCGATGATGAGCGCCGATTGCAGCGAATATCCGCCGGGCGAGCCGTCGCCATAGCCGTTTTGCGCAAGGCCATTCGCGGCCAGGTCGAAACCGGCATTGCCGCTGGCGATGAGGAACAGCAGCGCGGCCGCGACGATCGCACCGATGACTTGGGCCACCACGTAAGCTGGAATTTCCCGCGCCGGGAACCGTCCGCCTGCCCACAGCCCCAGCGTAACCGCCGGGTTGAGGTGACAGCCGGACACGTGCCCGATGGCGTAGGCCATGGTCAGCACGGTGAACCCGAACGCCAGCGCCACGCCGAGCAAACCAATGCCGACATCCGGGAAGGCGGCGGCGATTACCGCGCTGCCGCATCCGCCGAATACGAGCCAGAAAGTGCCGAGCGCCTCGGCCGCTGCGCGCCTGACGATGTGCATGCGTCTTCTCCTACGGCAGTTCCGTAGCGACCCTGCCGGGATATCACCCGATGTAGCTTGGGAATCAATCGGGCTTCGAGCGTAGATCCGTGGCGAGCGGCTAGCCCCGTCCCACGCTCACTTCCATGAACTGCGGCGCGCTGCGGGCAGCGAGCGGGTAGTTGCCCTGAGGCGGCGAGGCGAGCGGCATTCCGGCGGCGGCGAGCGCGTAGGGCGAGACGCGGTGACGGGTGACGAGGCCGCCCGCGCCATCGCTTACCAAGGGGGTTTCGAACTCGACCGCGATGGTCGCGTCTTCCACGCGGTTGACGGTGCCGACCGCGAGTTGTCCGGCGCCAAGGTCGACCACCAGGCCGGTGCCTTCGGGCACGCCGAGCAGGCCTTCGATTTCCGCGCCGGTCTTCGAAAGGTTGCGCATCACCGCCTCGTAACGGTGATCGTCGTGGATCACGCCGATGCGGCGGAACACCGAGCGACGGTCGGCGCGGTGGCGGGCTGGGCCTTCGGGCTCGATCTTGAATTCGCCGCTGGTCATGCGCTCGACGATGTCGGTTTGCGGCAGCGCCTTCGAATAGATCCATCCCTGGATCAGCTTGGCGCCTTTTTCGCGCACCAGGTCGAACTGGTCGAACGCCTCGACCCCTTCGACGACCGTTTCCATGCCCAGCGCATCGCTGAGGCCGATGATCGCGGTGATGATCTTGGCGCTGTTCTGGCCTTGCTCGGTGCAGCTGTCGACGAAGCTCTTGTCGATCTTGATCTTGTCGAACGGCGCGGAGCGGAGGTAGCTGAGCGACGAATAGCCGGTGCCGAAATCGTCGAGTGCAAGGCGCACGCCGATGCCCTTGAGCACCTTGAATATCTCGTCCGTAGCCTCGCTGTCGCCCATGAACACGCTTTCGGTCAGCTCGAGCTCGAGCCGCGCGGGCGGGAGCCCGCTTTCGGCGAGTGCGTTGACCACCACCGCAGGAAAACCGTTGTGGCAGAACTGCTTGGCGGAGACATTGACGGCGACGTGGACCGCGCCGGGCCATTGCACCGCGTCGTCGCACGCCCGGCGCAGCGCCCATTCGCCAAGCGCGATGATCAGGCCGGCTTCCTCGGCGATGGGAATGAAGAGGGAAGGGCTGACCGACCCGCGATCGGGGTGGTCCCACCGCATCAGTGCCTCGTACCCGACGACGATGTTGTCGGCCGCGCGCACCACCGGCTGGTAGTGCAGCGCGAGCTGGTCGTTCGCGAGCGCCTCGCGCAAATCGTCGAGCAGCAGCTCGCGCTCCTGCGCCTCATCCTTCAGTTCGGCCGAATAGAAGCGATACTGGGCGCGGCCACCGTTCTTGGCGGCATAGAGCGCGAGGTCCGCCGCGCGCACCAGCTCGTCCTTGCCGACGCCGTCATAGGGCGCGACTGCGATGCCGACCGAGGTGCCGATAACCGCCCGCTGGCCCTCGATCTGATAGGGTTGGGAGACGATCTGGATCAGCTTGCCGGCGAGTTCGCCCAGCTTGCCGCGGTCGTCGAGGTCGGGAATGATGATCTGGAACTCGTCGCCGCCCAGGCGGCCGATCTCGCCGGTATGGCCGACGATCGCCTTCAGCCGCTCGCCGACCTGCCGCAGCACGTCGTCGCCCGCCTGGTGGCCAAGCGTGTCGTTGACCTGCTTGAAGCGGTCGAGATCCATCATGATCAGCGCGCAGCTGCGCTTGGCGCTCTTGTAGGCGGCGAGGATCGAATCGAGCCGCCGGTTCATCCGGTGACGGTTGGCGAGGCCGGTGAGCGAATCGTATTCGGCGAGCCGCGAATCCTCGATCTTGCGCTGGTATTCGACGGTGATGTCCTTGGCGCTGCCGCGGTAGCCGTGGAAGTTGCCTTGGCCATCGATCTTGGGATGGCCGGAGATCGACCACCACACCGGGCGACCCTCGCTCGCCTCCGCCGAAGCGAAGCGCACGGTGAGGTCGGTGATCTTGTTGCGCGCGCTGAGCTGGAAATTGAGCGGGCGATCGCTCTTTTCGTCGGGATTGTCGGGGTCAGTCTCGAACAGCGTAACCAGCGGCTTGCCGAGCAGCTCGCCGATCGGGCGGCCGAGCTTGTCGGCGGCGTTCTGTGAGACGTAGATCAGCCGGCCGGCGCCGTCGGACGCCCATATCCAGCCGATCCCGGCTTGCTCGAAATCGTCGAGAATGGCGAGGCGGCTGTCGCGGTCGTGCGCAGTGACGAGCGGCGTCTCAGCCGGCTCCGGCGCGGCTTGCGCGGCCCCGCCCGCAAGGCCCCTCAACAGACTTCTGACCATGGCCTACGCATCCGCTTCGCACGCGGGCGGAAGTCCGCCGCGCATGAAACAGCCATGCAGCGCTTTGGTTTATTTAAGGCTAACGCAGGTGCTTAAGCAGCCTGCTTGAGTTCCAGGTCGAGCCGGTCCCAGATCTCGACCAGCGCCTCGGTCAGCTGCGCCATCATCGCTTCGCTGTGGGTCGGCCCCGGCGTGAAGCGCAGCCGCTCCGTGCCGCGCGGCACGGTCGGGTAGTTGATCGGCTGGACATAGATTCCGTACTCGGCGAGCAGGATATCGCTGATCTTCTTCGCCCGCACCGGATCGCCGACCATCAGCGGCACGATGTGGGTGGTCGAATCCATCACCGGCAGCCCGGCCTCGCGGAAGCAGCGCTTGAGCGTTGCGGCGGCGGCCTGCTGCGCGTCGCGCTCGACCGAGCTTTCCTTGAGGTGGCGCACCGAGGCGAGCACCCCGGCGACCAGCACCGGCGAAAGCGATGTGGTGAAGATGAAGCCCGGGGCATAGCTGCGGATGCAGTCGATTATGCGGGTGTCGGCGGCGATATAGCCGCCCATCACGCCGAACGCCTTGCCCAGAGTGCCTTCGATGATGTCGATCCGGCGGGCGGCGTCGTCACGCTCGGAAATGCCGCCGCCGTGCGCGCCATACATGCCCACTGCGTGGACTTCGTCGAGGTAAGTGAGGGCGTTGTACTTATCGGCCAGGTCGCAGATCGCGTGCAGCGGGGCGATGTCGCCATCCATCGAATAGACGCTCTCGAACGCGATCAGCTTGGGCGCGTCCGGGTCGGCGGCGGCGAGCAGTTCTTCGAGATGCTCGACATCATTGTGGCGGAACACGCGCTTGTCGCAGCCGGAGTTGCGGATGCCGGCGATCATGCTCGCGTGGTTGAGCTCGTCGGAGAAGATGATGCAGCCCGGGAGCAGCTTGCCGAGCGTTGCCAGCGTCGCTTCGTTCGAGACGTAGCCCGAGGTGAACAGCAGCGCGCCGTCCTTGTCGTGAAGGCTCGCCAGCTCACGCTCAAGCTGGATGTGATAGTGGGTGTTGCCGCCGATGTTGCGGGTGCCGCCGGCACCGGCGCCGACATCGTGCAGCGCTTCTTCCATCGCCGCGACGACCTTCGGGTGCTGGCCCATCGAGAGGTAATCGTTCGAACACCACACGGTGATCGGCTGCGGCCCGTTGTGGTGGGCGAAGCAGCGCGCGTTGGGGAACGCGCCCTTGTTGCGCAGGATGTCGATGAACACCCGATAGCGGCCTTCCGCGTGCAGCCGATCGATCGCCTGGTCGAAGATATGCTGGTAGTTCAAGCCTGCTGTCCGTGCGATGAGCCACGATCCCGTCGCGGCTTCGAGTCACGCGCGACTTAGGGGATGCAAGGCACGGATTAAAGGGCGATGTTTGCGAACGATTCGCATTAAAGTCGCAGGAGCCGTTCGAGGCCGTAGGATCGCAGAACTTTCGTCAGCCGTTTGGCGTCGGTCAGTTCGCCGGTGACGAGGGCGAAATCGCCGTTCGTGCGGCGGAATTCCTGGCCTCGCGTCAGGTAGGCGACACGCCGGGCGATGCCGTCTGCGCCGTGGATAAAACGCACATCGGGGCCGAACGCCGCGGCCAATTCGTCTGCGAGCAGCGGAAAGTGCGTGCAGGCGAGCACCACGGTGTCGATCCTGTCGCCGCCCGGCTGCTCGCGCAGGCCTTCGACCGCGCGCGCGATCGCCGCGGGATCGACCGGCGCGCCGCGCAGCTTGGCCTCGGCCGCTTCGACCAGCTCGGGCGCGCCGTGGCGCAGCAGCGTTTTGCCCTGGGCGAATTCGGCCTCGAGCTTGTCGACATAGGCCTGGCGGATCGTCGCCCCGGTGCCGAGCAGGCCGATCACGCCGGTCTCGGTCATTGCCGCGGCCGGCTTGATCGCCGGCACGGTGCCCACGATCGGCACTTCGAGCACTTCGCGCACCATGCCGAGCGCGATGATGCTGGCGGTGTTGCAGGCGATCACGATCAGGCGCGGGTCGAAGCGTTCGGCGAGCCGCCCGAGCAGCCCGGCTACGCGCGCAGCGATCTGCGCTTCGGTCTTCTCGCCATAGGGCAAGCCGGCGGTGTCGGCAGCGTAGATCACCGGCGCATCGGGCAGCAACTTGCGCACTTCGGCAAGCACGGTCAGCCCGCCGACTCCGGAATCGAAAATCAGGATCGGCGCGCTCGCGTTCAAAATCCTCTCCAAACCCGTTCCGTCCCGGACTTGATCCGGGATTGTCGAAGCCCAGTCCTTCACTTAGGCCTAGCGCGTGAAGCAAAAGCGGCCCTTCGACAAGCTCAGGGCGAACGGTTTGGGGATTCGCAGGTGACCTGGCTCTACGCAGCGCTGCTCGGTTACCTCGTCGGCTCGATCCCGTTCGGGCTGCTGCTGTCGTTCGCCGCGGGCAAGGGCGATATTCGCAAGATCGGCTCGGGCAACATCGGCGCGACCAATGTGCTGCGGACCGGCAGCAAGTGGCTCGCCGCGGCGACCCTGCTGCTCGATCTCGGCAAAGGCTGGCTGGCGGTGTTCCTCGCCTGGCGCCTGTTCCCGGATGCGGTGCCGTTCGCGGCCGGAGGCGCGGTGATCGGGCACTGCTTCCCGGTCTGGCTCAAGTTCAGGGGCGGGAAGGGCGTGGCCACCAACGCGGGTGTAAGCTTCGGGCTCGCCTGGCCGATCGGGCTTGCTTACGCGCTGGTGTGGATCGGGATGCTGGCGCTGACACGGATCAGTTCGCTCGCGGGGATGAGTGCGGTTGTCGCCGCGGTGCTGGCCGCCGCTTTGCTCTATTATACCGAGTTCGTGCCGGTGCTCGCCCTGGTCGCATTGCTGGTGATCTGGCTCCACCGCGCCAACATCAAGCGGCTGCTGGACGGCACCGAGCCTAAAGTCGGCTCGAAGAAGTGACCAAGCCGCCGCGCGGATTATCGCAGGACGAGGCGTTCGCCCGCATCCGCCTGCTGCGCTCGCCCAATATCGGCCCGGTCAGCTATCGCCAGCTCCTGCGCCGGTTCGGCGATGCGCAAGCGGCGCTGGATGCGCTACCGGACCTCGCGAAGCGCGGTACTCGAGACTATCGCCCGGCCCCGCTCGCGCGGATCGAGGCCGAGATCGCGGCGATGCGCAAGGCCGGCGCGCGCTACCTGTTCAACGATGCGCCCGACTATCCCGTGTTGCTGGCAGAGATGGACGGCGCGCCGCCGATCATCGCCTGCCGCGGCGACCTGGCGCTGGCGGCGAAGCCATGCGTTGCGATCGTCGGCGCGCGCAACGCCTCGGCGGCGGCGGTCAAACTGGCGCGCGAGTTCGCCGTGGGTCTCGCTGAAGCCGGGTTCACGGTCGTCTCCGGCCTTGCGCGCGGGATCGACGGCGCGGCGCACGAGGGCGCGTTTCCGGCGACCATCGGCGTCATCGCCAGCGGCATCGACGTGGCCTATCCGCCGCAGCACGTCGCCTTGCAGGAGCGGATCGCGAACGAGGCGCTGTTGATCGCCGAGGAACCGTGCGGCACCGAGCCGCGCGGCAACCTGTTCCCCAAGCGCAACCGCGTGATCGCCGGGCTATCGGCCGGAACCGTGGTGATCGAGGCCGCGCCCAAGTCCGGCTCGCTGATCACCGCGCGCCTCGCCGCCGAGGCCGGACGTGAGGTGATGGCCGTCCCCGGCTCGCCGCTCGAACCGCGCAGCCAGGGGTGCAACCAGTTGATCCGCGAGGGCGCGGTGCTGGTGCAATCGGCTGCGGATGTCGCCGAGCTGCTCTCCGGCTTCGACGGCCGCCCACGTTCGACCTTCCGCGAAGCCGGGGCCGCCTTCGACTACGCCGTGGAAGATTTCGATGCCGAGCCTGCGGACGTCGAAAACCTCCTCACCGCCGCCCCGGTCGCGGTCGACGAACTGATCCGCCAATCGGGCGAAAGCGCGGGCGCGGTCCAAACCGCCCTGCTCGAACTGGAGATCGCCGGACGGCTGACGCG
>CAYNXB010000043.1:0-21799 GCA_964401045.1 uncultured Sphingomonadaceae bacterium
TAAACTGGCCCTGGGCGCCGTAAGCGTCGCCGCCGAACAGGTCGATCATGAAAATCCCTCTTAGAACTGATGACCGCCTATCTCGCGTGTGTGGCGAAGATGTTCAAGGGGGACATCGTGCCTATTCCGGTACAGCCGGCGTTCGTCGATCCCGGTCGGCCGCCCGTCGACCTCAAATGCATTTCGTGTGTTGCCGACCTAAAGCAGCAACGATGAAAACAAACGTCATCGGGCGAATGGGGAGGTCCGTTTCGTTAGCCGCGACCAGCGGCGCACTCACCATGTTCGCGGCGGGCGGTCCGCTCCTCGCCCAGGATAGCGGCGACAAGCCCCCGCCGGTGGCGACCGAGGTGGCCGGTGTCGAAGGCGGCGCGGTCTACCTCCCGGCCGATTTCGCCCGCTTCGCGCCCAAGACCGCGTTCGACATGCTCGGCAACGTTCCCGGCTTCCACATCCAGGACGGCGATCCGGACGCGGAAGTGCGCGGGCTCGGACAGGCGAACGTCAACGTGACGATCAACGGAGAGCGCGTGGCACTCAAGTCCGAGACCATCTCCGACCGCCTGACCAAGATTTCCGCATCCAAGGTGGTGCGGATCGAGATCGTCGACGGCGCCTCGCTCAAGATCCCGGGTCTTTCCGGGCAGGTCGCCAATATCGTCACCGCGCCGGGCGGCATGTCCGGCCAGTTCAGCTGGGAGCCGCGCTTCCGACCCGGCTATGTGGGCGATCGCTGGTTTGGCGGCAGCGTGTCGGTCAACGGCACCGCCGGCAAGCTCGAATACACGCTGGCCCTCGCCAACCCCGGCGGAACCGGCGCCACCAGGGGGCCGACCGAGATCACCGACGCTGACGGCGACCCGATCGAACACCGGGTTTCGCGCCTGCGGGTGATGAATAATTTTCCCAAAGTGTCCGGCACGCTCAAGTGGGACGGGCCCGGCAGCTCGGTCGGCAATTTCAACGCCAGCTACGAGCGTGGCTACTCCGATCTCCACGACGACCAGCAGCGCACCCGCGCCGACCGTGACGACCGGCATCTCGATTACGATACGCGCGAGCGCACTTACGAATACGAGATCGGCGGCGATTTCGAATTCGCGCTCGGCCCCGGGCGGCTCAAGCTGATCGGCCTCGAACGCTACGAGCACGGCAATTACCGCGAGGATTTCGTGCTCACCCCGCTCGACGGCGATCCGCCGCCGTTCGGCAACCGCTACACCAATGTCAGCGAGAGCGGCGAGCACATCGGCCGCGGCGAATACAGCTGGAAGATGCTCGGCGGCGACTGGCAGCTCGCGGCCGAAGCGGCGTTCAACCGCTACCACGGCGTGGCGCATCTCTACGACCTCGACGAGGTGGGCGTGTTCGTCGACATCCCCTTCCCGGCCGGCACCGGGGGCGTGACCGAGGACCGCTACGAGGCGATCCTGACCCACAGCCGCCAGCTCGCCGGCAACCTGGCGCTGCAGATCGGCGCGGGCGCGGAGTATTCGAAGCTCGCGCAGACCGGTTCGCAGGGCCTCACCCGCACGTTCCAGCGCCCCAAGGGCTCGGCGAGCCTGGCGTGGACGCCGGAGAAGGGCCTCGACATCTCGCTCAAGCTGGCACGCGTGGTCGGCCAGCTCGCGTTCTCCGACTTTCTCGCGCGCGTCGATCTCGACGACGGCAACGGCAGCGCGGGCAACAACCAGCTGGTCCCGCCGCAAAGCTGGGAAGCCGATCTCGAGGCCAAGAAGGACCTCGGTAAATGGGGCTCGACTACGCTCAAGGTCTACGGAAAATGGTACGAGGACTACATCGACTGGGTGGTGTTCCCCGGTGACGATCCGGGCGAGCTGTTCGAATCGCGCGGCAACATCGAGAAGGCGCGGCTCTACGGCATCGACTGGACCAGCACGTTCAACTTCGATCCGCTCGGCTGGAAGGGTGCCAAGCTCGATTTCCGCGCCAACGTCGACTTTCCTTCGATCCGCGACCCGATCACCGGCGAGAATCGCTCATTCAGCGGCTGGAACGACACATATATCAACGGCGACTTGCGCCACGACATTCCCAATTCGGACTGGGCCTGGGGGCTCGGGTTCGAACACTTCAACGCCAACCCGTATTTCCGCCTGTCGGAAGTGGGCCTCGATTACGAGGGACCGACCTACACTTACGGTTTCGTCGAGAACAAGGACGTGCTCGGCCTCACCGTGCGGATGCAGGTGTTCAACCTCACCAACGGGCGGCACTTCGTGCACCGCACCGTCTATGACGGCTATCGCGGGCAGGGCCCGGTGCTGTTCCACGAAGACACCGACGAGCGCGTCGGGTTGATCTACACCCTGACGGTCAAGGGCACGTTCTAGGACGTTGCGTCCTGCCGCCCGAACGGCGGCAGGTGCGCATCACTTCTTCTTGGCAGGCGCCTTCTTGGCAGCGGGCTTGGCCGGTGCCGCCGCCTTCGCCGGAGCCTTCTCGGCAGGCTTGGCAGCCGCCTTCTTGGCCGGAGCGGCCTTGGCTTCCTTGGCGGGAGCGGGCTTGGCTTCGGCCTTCTTGGCAGCAGGCTTCGGTTCCGCAGCGGGCTTCGGCTCGGCCTTCTTTTCAGGAGCCTTCTCAGCCTTGGCCGGCTTCCCGGCAGCGTCCGCCGCCTTGGCAGGCGCTTTCTTGGCCGCGGCCTTCTTCGCCGGCTTGGCGTCCTCGACGGTCTCTTCCGCCTCGATCGCCGCCTCGATCTCCTCGCGGCTCACCTGGCGCTCGCTGATCTCGGCCTTGCCGAACAGGAAATCGACCACTTTGTCCTCGTACAGCGGAGCGCGGATCTGTGCCTGCGCCATCGCGTCCTGGCTCACGTACTCGACGAACCGCTGGCGGTCCTCTGGCCGGTACTGCTGCGCCGCCTGATTGATCAGCATGTTCAGCTCTTGCTGGCTGATCTGGACGTTGTTGGCCTGGCCGATCTCCGACAGCAGCAACCCCAGGCGCACGCGGCGCTCGGCGATGCGGCGATAGTCTTCCTTCTCGGCTTCGATCTGCTTCATCGCTTCGGCGGGATCGGCTTCCTTGGCCGCCTCGTCGGAAAGCTGGCGCCAGATCTGCTCGAACTCGGCTTCGACCATCGTCGGCGGGACCGCGAAATCGTGGCTTGCGGCAAGCCGATCGAGCAACTGCCGCTTCATCTGCGTGCGGGTGAGCCCATTCGATTCCTGCTCCAGCTGGCCGCGCAGCAATTCCTTGAGCTTGTCGAGGCTCTCGACACCCAACGCCTTGGCGAACTCTTCGTCCGCCTTGGTCTCGGTCGGGACCTTGACCTGCTTCACGGTGACCGCGAACTCGGCATCGCGGCCCTTGAGGTTCTCGGCCAGGTAATCGGCCGGGAAGGTCACCTTCACGACCGTCTCGTCGCCCGTCTTGACGCCTTTGAGCTGGTCCTCGAAGCCGGGAATGAACTGGCCCGAGCCGAGCACCAGCGGCGCGTCCTCGGCCTTGCCGCCCTCGAACTCAACCCCGTCGAGCGTGCCGACGAAATCGATGATCAGCTGGTCGCCATCCTCGGCCTTGCGGGTCTTCGGCGCGTCCTTGTAGCTCTTCTGGCGGCTGGCGAGATTGCCGAGCGCCTCGTCGATCTGGGCATCGGTGACCGGGACCACCAGGCGCTCGAGCTTGAGGCCCTCGATCGAAGGCGTGTCGATCTCCGGCAGCACTTCGAGCTCGACCGTGAGCTCGGCATCCTTGCCCTGCTCGTAGCCGGTGCCGAGGTCGACCTTGGGCTGGAGCGCCGGGCGCAGCTTCTTCTCGGCCATCAGCTGGTCGACCGATTCGCGCACCGTGGCGTTGAGCGCGTCCGCGTGGAGCGCTTCGCCGTGCATCTTCTTGACGAGGTTCGCCGGCACCTTGCCCGGGCGGAAGCCGGGCATGCGCACGTTCGGCGCGATCTTCTTCACCTCGCGCTCAATCCGGGCGTCGATCTCCTTTGCGGCGATCTTGACGGTGTAGGCGCGCTTGAGCCCCTCGCTATTGGTTTCGACGATCTGCATTGCCTGGAACTGAGCCTTCTCAACAAAAGTCACGAGAGCCGATTGCGGCGAACTGGTGCGGGCGAAGGGACTCGAACCCCCACATCTTGCGATACTTGGACCTAAACCAAGCGCGTCTACCAGTTCCGCCACGCCCGCGGCCCGACGAGCAGGCTAGCGCCTGCGAAACAGGCTGCGCCCTTAGAAGCCCGCGCGAAAAAGGGCAAGCGTCACGGCACTGCAATACGTCAGAGGGAACACGGCGCGCGGCGCGGCCGTTGTCCTGCGATAACCGCAAAGGAATTGCCCGATGAACGGCATCACTGACGCCACCCAGCCCGGACGCGAGGGCGACAACGATTTTCCCGGCAGCACGCCGGACGAAATCCAGCCCCAGCAGGAACCGGCCGACAATCCCGGCCAGGCTCCCGACGAGATTACCCCCGGACAGGGAGACACCGACCAGCCCGATTCCTCGCCGGCCGAAACACCCGATTTGCCGGAGACACCCTCAGCGCCGGATTGATTTTCAGGCGCGTGCCGCTAGGGCGCGCGCATGAGCGATGAAACTCCCCAGGCCCCGAACGCCGGCGCCGATGTGCCGCCGGACCGGCTGGCAATCAATCCGCGCAGCCCGCATTTCGATTCCGACAAGCTGCAGCGCGGGGTCGGCATCCGGTTCAAGGACCGGGTACGCACCGACATAGAGGAATATTGCATTTCCGAAGGCTGGGTGCGCGTCCAGGCCGGCAAGGCGATGGACCGGACCGGTCAGCCGCTTACCCTCAAGCTCAACGGCCCCGTCGAGGCGTGGTACGAAGACCTGGGTGACGAGCCGCCGTTGGCGAAGAAATAATTACGAATTCGCGCCGATGATGTCGCCGACGACGTCCTGACGCGCGCTGGGCTTCGCCTTCACTGGCGCAGAGCGCGTCATTTCGGTGGCGATGCGCGTGACCGACTGACCCGGGCGGTCCCCATAGATGAATCCCTCGACCGGCCACGCGGTGGTACCGATGGCCTGCAGCGGTGCGTACCATACGCGCACCTCGCTCCAGTCGTTTTGGGGCGACACGTCGATCGCCCTTACGTCGTTCTCGATTTGCCCACGGCGCCCGTCGATCGGCGACCAGTTGGCGTGGCGCAGCAGCACGGTCCGCTGATCGAGCACCTTGCTGACCGCGGCGACGTGGCCGAGCGTCATGTTCCCGTAGGGCCGGAACGCCATCACCGCGCCTACTTTGGGCTTGTGGCCGCGCTTGTAACGGCCCTCGGCCTGATCCCACCAGGTGTGCGCGTCGCCAAAAATCTCGATCCCGGACACCTCGCGCGCATAGGGCACGCATTGCAGGTACGGCGGCAGCTCACGAGCGGACGATGCGCCAGAGCGGACATCCACGTCTGCGTCGGCCGCAGCGGGAGCGGAAATGGCGACGAGCGCTGCGCCGAAAAGCGGAAGAATCTTGCCCATGCGGCAAGTTCTTGCCGTCTCAATATTAGTTTCACCCTGCCAATCATGGTTAACGCCGCGGTAGGTTTTCGCCGCATCGCTTGCCAATCCGGCGCCGACACGCCACCTGCCAGGGATGCTCCCTCAGGTGATCATCATCGGCCGGCCCAACGTCGGCAAGTCGACGCTGTTCAACCGGCTGATCGGCAAGAAGCTCGCCCTGGTCGATGACCAGCCGGGGGTGACGCGCGACCGCCGCTTCGGCGAGGCGCACCTGCTCGGGCTCGATTTCACCCTGGTCGATACCGCCGGTTGGGAGGACGAGGACCCGCACAGCCTGCCCGGCCGAATGCGCGCGCAGACGGAAATCTCGACCAAGGGGGCGCAGGCCGCGCTATTCGTGATCGATTCACGCGCCGGGCTCACGCCGCTCGACCGCGAGATTGCCAGCTGGCTACGCACGCAGGAAGTTCCGGTGATCGTCATCGCCAACAAGGCCGAGGGACGATCGGGCGACGGCGGGGTGTACGAGAGCTTCGAGCTCGGCCTGGGCGAGCCGGTGCCGTTCTCGGCCGAGCACGGCGAGGGCGTGGGCGACCTGTTCGATGCGCTGCTGCCGCTGATCGGCGACAAGCAACCGGAGGATATGATCGAAGGCGGCGAGGACGAGGAACCCGATCTCTCGGCGCCACTCCATCTCGCCATCGTCGGCCGCCCAAACGCCGGCAAATCGACGCTGATCAACAAGCTGCTGGGCGAGGACCGCATGCTCACCGGCCCCGAGGCCGGCATTACCCGCGACGCGATCGCGATCGACTGGGCGTGGAGCGATCCCGCGGGTGGAGAGCCCCGTGCGGTGCGGCTGGTCGATACCGCCGGCATGCGCAAGAAAGCCAAGGTCGACGACAAGCTCGAACGACTTTCGGTGGCTGATGCGCGCCGGGCGGTGAACTTCGCGGAAGTCGTCGTGCTATTGCTCGACGCCACCCGCGGGCTGGAGGTGCAGGATCTCAAGATCGCCGACATGGTGCTCGAGGAAGGCCGCGCCCTGATAATCGCAATCAACAAGTGGGATGTCGCCGAGGACGCATCGGGCCTTTTCAACGGCATCCGCGGGGCGCTCGACGAAGGCCTCGCGCAAGCCAGGGGCGTGCCGCTGATCGCGGTTTCGGCGCGCACCGGCAAAGGCCTCGACCAGTTGCTGGGGGCGGCGTTCGACCTGCGCGAGGCGTGGAGCCGCCGCGTGCCGACCGCAGCGCTCAACCGCTGGTTCGACGATGCACTCGAAGCCAACCCGCCGCCCGCGCCCAAGGGCAAGCGGATCAAGCTGCGCTACATCACCCAAATCAAGAGCCGCCCGCCGAGCTTCGTGGTGTTCGGCACCCGGCTCGACGCGCTGCCGGAGAGCTATCGCCGCTACCTGGTGAACGGCATCCGCCGCGATCTCGGCTTCGGCGCGGTGCCGGTGCGGTTGACCATGCGCAGTCCGAAGAATCCCTTCGCGAAGGGTGATTGACCCGTTGCCTCGGCGTACCCCCCGGTGCAAATGTGCGCCAAACAAAGTCAACGGGGGGACGCAGGATGGCACGGCTCAAGGCACTCAAACTCGCCTGTGCGGGCGGCGCAGCAGCCCTCGGGCTGGCCTCCAGCCCCGCGCTGGCCGCGGATTGCTCCGCCCTCGCCTCGCTCTCCCTGCCGGGCGGCAAGGTGACTTCGGCAGAGCTCGTCGCGGCCGGCAAGTTCCAGGCGCCGTCCAACCCGATGGGCCCGCCCCCGGGCGTTGGACCCGGCGCTTACAGTAGCCTGCCGGCGTTCTGCCGCGTGCAGGCGACGCTGACCCCGAGCGACGATTCCGACATCAAGGTAGAAGTGTGGCTGCCGGCCACGGGCTGGAACGGCAAATATGTCGGCATCGGCAACGGCATCTGGGCCGGCCAGTTGTCGCTCACCCAACTCGGTGAGCCGCTGTCGCGCGGCTACGCAGTCGCGACCACCGATACCGGACACGCCGGCACCGGGCTGACTGCGGACTTCGCCATCGGCCATCCGGAAAAGCTGGTCGATTTCGGCCACCGCGCGGTTCACGAGATGACCGTCGCGGCCAAGCGCACCATCGCGGCGTTTTACGGCAAGGGGCCGAAGCTGTCGTTCTGGAACTCCTGCTCGACCGGCGGGCGACAGGGCCTGATGGAGGCCTACCGCTATCCGGAGGATTACGACGCGATCAGCGCGATGGCGCCGGCCAATCCGATGACCGACCTGATGGCGCAATCGATGTGGGCGGGCATGCAAGCACATCGCTCGCCCGGCGCGGCGCTGTCGATGCCCAAGCTGTCGCTGCTGCACAAAGCCGTCGTCGCGCAATGCGACAAGCTCGACGGCCTTGCCGACGGACTGATTGGCCGTCCGAACGCCTGCGGCTTCGACCCGGCGACGATCCAGTGCAAGGCGGGCGACGGCGCGGATTGCCTCACGGCGGAGCAAGTAGGCACCGCCCGGGCGCTCTACGGCGGGGTGCGCGATCCGCGGAGCGGCGCGCAACTGCTGCCCGGCTGGCCGGTGGGCAGCGAGATGCAGCTCGCCATGCTGATCGGAGCGCCACAGCCGTTTCCGGTCGCGCTGACCTATTATTCGATGCTGGTGTTCGGTGACCGCCAGGGCTGGGACTTCAAGACCTTCGACTTCGCGCGCGACACGCGGATTGGCCGCGATTATGGCGCTGCGATCCTCGACGTGCCTTATGACGGCCTTGGCCCGTTCTTCGCGCGCGGCGGCAAGCTGCTGATGAGCCACGGCTGGACCGACGGGCTGATTCCGGCGAACAATTCTCTGCAATTCTATCGTGGCCTCTACGGGGCCTTGCCGCTCGAAGCGGCGCAGCGGCAGTTGCGCCTGTTCATGGTACCGGGGATGGATCATTGCGGCGGCGGCGAAGGCGCCTCGACGTTCGACACGCTCGGGACGCTAGAGGCGTGGGCAAGTGGCGGCCCGGCGCCCAGCCGCATTATCGCGACCCGCGGCGGTGTCGGCGCGCTGCCGGCAGCGCCCGGCGCGCCGGCGCTGCCGCCGATCTCGCGTCCCCTGTGCCCTTATCCGCTCTATGCGAAGTACGATGGCGAAGGCGATCAGGCCGATGCGGCCAACTTCGCCTGCGTCGCGCCGGACAAGGAAACGTAGCGCCGGGTCTCAGTGCAGATGCCGGAGCTTGTCCGGATTGCGCATGACGTAGATTGCCGCGACCTTGCCGTCCTCGATTTCCAGCGCGGTGGTTTGCAGTTCCCCATCCGCTTCGCGCGTGACGAAGCCGGGCAAGCCGTTGACGAACACGCTGCGCACCAGTTCGGAGCCGCGCTTGCGGTAGAGCACCGCGAAGGCCTTGTGCGCCCTCAGGACGAGGCTCGATCCGCAGATCGGCCGCACCACTGCCGTGCGCTTGCCGCCGCCGTCTGCGTGCATACTGACGTCGTCTGCGAGCATTGCCGCGAGTGAGGTCATGTCGCCGCTGCGCGACGCGCTGAAGAACGCTTCGGCAAGCGCCAGCCCGTGCTTCTTCTCGACATGGAAACGGGGCCGGGCATCGCGGACGTGTGCTCGGCCCCGCGCGGCGAGCTGGCGGCATGCGGCGGGATCGCGTTCCAGCGTGCGGCCAATCTCCTCGAATCCCACGCCGAACACGTCGTGAAGCAGGAACGCCGCCCGTTCGAGTGGCGAAAGCCGTTCGAGTGCGAGCATCAGCGGCAAAGTCACGTCCTCGTCCGGCTCCTCCTCCAGCACCGGTTCTGGCAGCCACGGCCCGGTGTAAGTCTCGCGCTGGTTCCGGGCGGACTTGAGCTGGTCGAGGCACAGGCGCGTGACCATGCGGCGCAGGAAAGCCTCCGGCTCGCGCACCTCCGCGCGATCGGTGCCCATCCAGCGAATGAAGGCCTCCTGCACCACATCCTCGGCATCGGCGACCGAACCGAGCATGCGATAGGCGACGCGGGTCAGCCGGGGGCGCAATGGACGAAAGCTGTCCGCCGCGTCCACCGGCTGACCCGCGGCGGTCATGCCGCCTTCTCTGCGGCGGGCACGTCGTTCCACATGCCGAAGCCGACGGCGATCCGATTCCAGCCGTTGATGACGTTGATCATGAGCGTGAGCCTTACCTGCTCCTCAGGGGAAAAGTGAGCATCGAGCGCCGCCTTGGCTTCCGCCTGCGGGTGTTCGTGCGAAATCCGCGTCAGCGCTTCGGTCCATGCCAGCGCGGCGCGCTCTCGATCGGTATAGCACGGCGCCTCGCGCCAGACTGACAGCAGATAGATGCGTTGCTCGGTTTCGCCATGCGCGCGAGCGTCCGCGGTGTGCATGTTGATGCAGTTGGCGCAGCCGTTGATCTGCGAAGCGCGGATCTCCACCAGCAGAACGAGGCTCTTGTCGAGCGTGCCAGCGGTGACCTGCGAGAAATCCAGCCAGCGCTTGATATCGGCTGGCGCGGCCGCGAACGGGTTGATCTTGGTGGTCATGGTCGGGTCCTTTCCTGGTTCCGACCATCAGACGAGACGGCAGCGCCGAATGTGACATCGGCGGCCGTCTTTTTACTCCTAATCCCGCCCCGTCACCGGATTCTTGTAGTGGTACGGGGGCACGAACATCTCAGGGAACACCGGGTAGGGCTCGGTCAACTCGTCAGGCGGCAGATCGTCGAACGCGCCCAGCAGAGGCGAGGATTCCACCGCCCAGCCCTTGTCGAACGGGGTGTAGAAAACCTGCCAGCTCTTGAGCACCGCGATCTTCCACACGCCGTCCTCGCGCACGTATGCGTTCTCGTAGATGCACTCGCCCCACATCGCCTCGCCGCCCATGCGGCCGACCATCATCAGTGCACGGCAGCGGCATTGCGCGGTCTGGCCGTCATCCGCCACCGTGACCACCGGCTGCAACTGCATGTGGTTCATCAGCAGGCCTTCGGGCGGCGGGCCGAAGTGGCGCATGTATTCGCGGATGCGCGCATGGCCGATGAACTTGCCGCGGCCGTTGATCTCGAGCGTTGCGTCGCGCGAGAACAGGTCGGCGACATGTTCCCACTGGCACTTGTCGACGTAGTAGCCATAGATTCGTTGCAGATCGGCCACCGCGAGGTGGTCCTCGGCCGCCTGCGCCCGGCGCTCGACCGCGTCGAGCCGCGCCTTGAGCGCGGCGATCTCGGCTTCGACGTCCATAACGTGCCCGGGGCTCAGTCGTCGCCCTCTTCGGCGGGCCGCGACTGCAGCTGGACGTAGTTTTCCAGGCCCATCCGCGCGATCTTCTCGAACTGGGTCTCGAGGAAATCGACGTGTTCCTCCTCGCTTTCGAGGATGCGCTCGAACACTTCGCGGCTGGTGTAATCGCGCACGCTCTCGCAGTGCTGGATCGCATCGCGCAGCAGCGGGATCGCCTCTAGCTCGAGCGCGAGATCGGCCTTGAGGATCTCCTCGACCGTCTCGCCGACCTTGAGCCGGCCGATCGCCTGGAAGTTCGGCAGCCCTTCGAGGAACAGGACGCGGTCGGCGAGCGTGTCCGCATGCTTCATCTCGTCGATCGATTCGTGCCGCTCGTAGTCGGCGAGCCGCTCGACGCCCCAGTTCTTGAGCACGCGATAGTGCAGCCAATACTGGTTGATCGCGGTCAGCTCGTTTGTGAGCGCCTGGTTCAAAAACTCGATGACTTTCGCGTCACCCTTCATGGCGAACTCCGGAGCAGCTGCGGGCGAGGCGCGAGCTATGCGCTCACCACCCCGTCAAAGCAAGGTTGCAATCGGCAAAAATGGCGGAATTCTGCGGTTTTGCGAGTGCTTCGCAGCGTCAGGCGGCAGCTAGCATTGCGACGGATTTGCGGCGCTCTTCAACCATGATGTCATGCGCATCTTCGAGGCACTGACGGCAGTTGGGCCGCTTGCCCAAAGCCTCATACACCGCCTCCGCGTCGCCCGCGTTGCAGCGGGCCGCTTCGCGCAGGTCGCATTCCCGTATGGCGTTGCAGATGCAGATGTACATAACGACTCGTAACTACTGCGAATCAATCGCAGTAGCAAGACTTAAACGTCGCAAAGGGATCACCTGTCCGTAAGTGAGGCAGCGCCAGAGCCATTCGAGCGGGCCGTAGTTGAAGCGATCGAGCCACCATTTCGACCACGCCAGCATCAACAGCCACGCGGCCACCACGAATCCGATCAGCTCGACCCGGTGGAAGCGGCCGAACAGTCCCAACCCCCAGCCCTGAAACAATGCGACCATCAGCAACGACGTGCCGAGGTAGTTGGTGAACGCGACCCGTCCGGCGGCAACGAAGCGCGCGCCGAGCCGCGTTCGCGCGGCCGAAGGCGCCCAAGTCACCAGCAGCGCCGCGAGCCCGAGCGTCATCGGCAAGTGCAACAGGCCTGACAGGCCGTTGAACACGAACAGCGTGCGCAACAGCTCGAACTGGCCGGCCACCACCCACAGCGCTGCAACAAGGCTTAGCGCCGCGCCGCCGAGCACGCCGGTCCAGCCCCAGCGGCGCATCGCCGCAGGGTCCGCCGCCCCGGTAAAGAACCCCATCCGATACAGCGCCATGCCGATAAACAGCAGCCCGAGCGTCTCGGTCGGGCCGACCAGCATCAGCTCCTGCAGCAATTCGCCCGCCCGGTTTGAAATCGTGTCGCCGGCGATCTCCAACCACGACCCGTGGGCGTAAAGCGCGCCCTCACCTTGCGCCCGGGCTAGCGTTGTGGCGGGCGCCTGGGCGATCGCCGCAAGCTCCTCGGGCGATATTCGCGCCTGCATCGCCGTGCTGGTCGTCGCGAGCCAGCTTCGCCCCATGATCGCGGTTATCGCCAACTGCCCGAACAGATACATCGTCAATCCTGCCCCAAGCAGGTTCACCGCCGGGAGCCGCGCCGCCGGCAGCGCGACGATGCCCCACACCGCGTAGAGCGTGAGAATGTCACCGCGCCAAATGAGGAAGAAGTGGATCAGCCCGAACACGAGCAGCCACGCCAGCCGGCGCAGCTGCCGCCAGCGGCCCGCCCCGCGCGCCCACGCCCGGTCGAGGAACAGCATCATCCCCGCCCCGAACAGAACCGTGAACAGGCCGCGGAACTTGCCGTCCACGAACACGAACTGGAACACCCACACCGCCTGATCACCCATCGTCATTCCGCCGGTGATGGCGGGCGGCCAGTAATAGGCGGTGTAGGGGTGCGCGTAGGCGGTGATGTTGGCGAAGAGGATGCCGAGCACCGCGATCCCGCGGATAAAGTCGAGCGCCACAAGCCGTTCACGGCCGACGACCGGCGCGCGCGGCTGCTCCTCGACATCGTCAGGTGTGTTCAATGCCGCCCCTTTCCGGAAGCGGCCTTTTTACGCCCTCAGCGCGTGGTCACAAGGCAGTCCTGCCCGGCGGCCTTGAGCGCGCGGCACGCGGTGTCGGCCTGCGCTTGCGTGGCGAACCCGCCGGCCTGCAACTTGGTCACGCGCCCTGCCGGGATCGTCAGCTTGGTCTTGCCGGCAAGCTCGGGCCGCCGCGAAAGCTGCGCCCACAACTTGTCCGCGTTGCCCGCGACCGAGAACGCGCCAAGCTGGATGCGCCAGGGCCCGCCAGTCGCCCTTGCAGGCGCCGGAGCAGCAGCCGGAGGCGGCGTGCGCACGACGGCCTGTCGCGATGGCGGGGGAGTCGGCTCCGCGCGCGCGACCACTACGGGAGCAGGGCGCGTAGGCGCGGCGTTCGGGCGGGCAAAGTCAGCGCCTGCCTCGGCCGGGCTTTCGGTGCCGGTCACCCGGCTTGCCTCGGCGACAGCGGCGCGCGCGGCGGCGATCGAGGGCGAAACCTCGACTTGCGCGATCGGCTGCGGAATCCGCGACGACGGCGCGGGAGCCGGGCGCGGCGGCGTCGATGACGTCACCACGCCGTCCGACCCTGCGCCGAGCTCCGCCGCGGCAAGCTCTCGCCCGCGGGCGGCATTCGCCTGGTTGCGCATCTGCTCGGCGAGCGCCGCAGCCTGCTGGCGCTGGGCCAGCGGCACACTCTCGTCCATCTGCGCCAGCGCGGGTGCGGCCTGCGGCAACCCCGCCGAATTGGCGAGCGTCAGCAGCGCGTAGGCCTTGATCCGGTCCTGCGACACGAGATCGCCGTTGAAGTAGGCGATGCCGAGCAGGTATTCCGCACGCGGGTCCCCACGCCGGGCGGCATCCTCGACATAGGGCAGCGCCAGCTCGCGCCGGCCACTCTGAAACAGCATCAGGCCATAGGTATCGGCCGCCTGCAGGTGGCCCTTGGCCGCCGCACGCGCATAATAGATTTCGGCGCGGGCCTCGTCGGCCGGCACGCCGCGCCCCAGGCGATAGGCCTGCGCGAGATTGAACAGCGCGTCCGCATCGCCGGCTTCGGCCGGAGCCTGCCATTCGCGCACAGCCACCGCATAATCGCCGCGGCTCCAGGCATCGACGCCGGCCTTGACGTCGGCCAGGGCCGGTTGCGCGCCAAATACCAGCGCGACCGCCCCAACCAGCGCAATTTTCCGCAACATCGCCATACCCGTCGATCCCTCCTTGGTATCCATACTCGAGAGTACGGACCTGACAGACCGCGCTATGAAGCTGACATAGTAAACGGCCCCTTAGCAAAATCTTTCTGGCGCTGTTTCAATCTTCGCCGCTCCGCCTTTAACCCAAAATTAGTGGTGATCTGCGATCCCGCAGCCTGACCGCCGGGCGAATTGCGTCCGTCGTTGGAATTGAACCAGGGGGATCGAGCCTTGCGAGTTCTGGCATTGGCCTCTCAAAAAGGCGGGTCTGGCAAGACCACGCTTTCCGGGCATCTGGCAGTGCAGGCGCAGCGCGCCGGCGCCGGGCCAGTCGTGCTCATCGACATCGACCCGCAGGGGTCGCTCGCCGACTGGTGGAACGAGCGTGAGGCGGATTATCCCGCCTTCGCCCAGACTACCGTCGCCCGGCTCGCCAGCGACCTCGCGGTGCTGCGCCAGCAAGGCTTCAAGCTGGCGGTGATCGACACTCCGCCCGCGATCACCATGGCGATCCAGTCGGTGATCTCGGTCGCGGAGCTGATCGTCGTCCCGACCCGGCCGAGCCCGCACGACTTGCGCGCGGTCGGCGCAACGGTCGACTTGTGCGAGCGCGCCGGCAAGCCGCTGATCTTTGTGGTCAACGCCGCGACGCCCAAGGCCAAGATCACTTCGGAAGCCGCAGTCGCGCTGTCGCAGCACGGCACTGTCGCCCCGATCACTCTTCACCACCGCACCGATTATGCCGCCTCGATGATCGACGGCCGCACGGTGATGGAAGTCGATTCCGAAGGCCGCAGCGCGCGCGAGGTCGTGGCGCTGTGGAACTATGTCGCCGACCGGCTGGAGAAGAACTTCCGCCGCACCGTGTTTGCCGCACCGGGTATCGCCCCGCAGGTGCCGGGCGTGCATCGCGCGAACGGCGGCTTCGGCCGCCGCATCGCCCAGCAGTAAGCGCGGCGCCGGCGATGAACGAAAACCGCTCCTTCGCGTCGCTTGAGCCGACGCTGCTCGCCCGGAAGGGCGGAGCCAAGCCGGCGATGCGTCCGCAAGTTGCACCGACCTTCAACGCCCAGGCCCTGCCTCCGATCGAGGATCTCGGCTGGAACGACATGGGCGAGGCCGAGGGCGACGAGGCTTACGAACAGGAGGCCGAAGTCGTCCATCTGCCCGCAGGCGGCAAGCCCGCGGTGCGCCAGCACATCGAGGCGATCGCCGCGCATCTGGCGCGCGCCGGCCGCAACGACAACGCGAGCGCCGCTCTCCCTGCGCCCAAGGCTGAGCGCGCCGAGCGCCACCGCGCTGCTTTCACCCTGCGGCTCGATAGCGAACGTCACCTCAAGCTGCGCCTCGCCTCCACGATCAAGAACCGCAGCGCCCAGCAGATCGTCACCGAAGCGCTCGACCACCTTTTGAATGCGATGCCCGAGCTCGATTCGCTCGCCTCGCAACTGCGCAAGAAGCGCTGACCCGGATTATCCAAAGAGGATCATGATAATGACCACCACCGCCAGCCACCGGATGATCGGGTTCGCCGTGACCACGGCAATCGCCGGCGTCATGCTCACCGGCTGCGCCACCAGCAGCGCACCTCCTGCTGCGCTGTCGGCGAGCCAGGCGCAGACTGCGCTCGCCAAGGGCAAGCCGGCGCGTGCGGTCGAGAGCGCCGAGGCTGCGGTGCTCGCCGATCCGCGCAACGCCGCGTACCGCGCGGTGCTGGGCTCTACCTATCTCAACAGCGGCCGTTTCGCTTCGGCGGCGACCAGCTTCGACGATGCGATGAAGCTTGGCGATAGCAGTGCGCGTACCGCGCTGAGCCTCGCGCTCTCGCTCGCCGCTTCCGGCAAACAGGCCGAAGCCGTGTCGGTGCTCAACGATTACCAGGGCGATATCGCCAAGAGCGACCTCGGCCTCGCATTCTCGCTTTCCGGCTACCCGGAACGCGGCATCGCGGTGCTGTCGGACGCGATCCGCGGCGGCGAGAACACCGCCAAGACCCGCCAGAACCTCGCCTATTCCTACGCCCTCGCCGGGCGCTGGAAGGAAGCGCGCCTGATGGCCGCCGAAGACGTGCCCGCCGACCAGGTGAGCGAACGCATCGGCGAATGGGCGGCGCAGGTCCATCCGGGACTCTATCAGGCGCGCGTCGCCGGGCTGCTCGGCGTTCCCGCCGTGGCGAAGGACGCCGGCCAGCCAATCGCGCTCGCGCTCAACAACAATCCCAGCCTCGAGCAGCTCGCCGCCGAGGCGTCGAATGCCGCTCCGGCGGAACTCGCGCCTGTCGCCGCTCAGAAGGCGCCGGCCATGGCGGCGGCCACCCAGCCGGCGTTCGCCGCACCGGCTCCGCAGACGCTCGAGCTGCCCCCGGTTGGCGATGCGCCGGCCGTGGCTGGCGTGGCTGTCCGCACAGCGCCCGCCGCGCCGCGCGAGACGTTCTCCAACGCTTTTGCCGAAACGCCATCCGCGCCGATGTTCGCCGCGGTCGACAACGATGCGAGCGCATTCGTGAAAGCCGCGCCGGCCAAGGCCCCGAAGGCTTCGCGGCCGCTGAAATCGTCCACCGGCTCTCAAGGTGCCCTGCTGCGCACCGCCGCAGCCGATGGCACGCATCTGGTCCAGCTCGGCTCCTTCGCCAGCGAAGCCGGCGCCAAGCGCGCGTGGAACATCTACACCAAGCGCTACCCGGAGCTGGCTGCGCACGACATGGTCGTCACCGAGGCGGTGGTGAAGGGCAAACGCTACTGGCGCGTGTCGGCCGCCGGCTTCGACCGCTCGAGCTCCAACTCGATGTGCGGCCGGGTCAAGACTTCGGGCTCCGGCTGCTTTGCCTGGGCCGAAGGCCGCCCGCTGCCGGGCGCCGTCGACACCGGCGTGCGCATGGCGCTGCGCTGAGGGCAGCCAATTTCGTCACCTGAAGCCCCGCCCTCACCGGCGGGGCTTTTCGTTTGCGGACGGCGGGGCCAATCCCCATATCGCCGCCAAGCGAAGCGAAAGAATTCGACATGTCCGATGTAACGATCATTCCGTTCGATCTCACCCCGCCAACCGATGACCAGCTGCAATTGCTTACGGCCGAACTCGACGAGGAAGCGCGGCACGTGCTGCTCGACCACGGCACGGAAGCGCCGTTCTGCGGTGTATTCCTCACCGAAAAGCGCGAAGGGACTTATAGCTGCCGGTTGTGCGGGCTGCCGTTGTTCAAGGGTGGGACCAAGTTCGAAAGCGGGACCGGGTGGCCGAGCTTCACCCAGCCGTTTGCCGACGGCCATCTGCACGAAATCAGCGACACCACCCACGGGATGGTCCGCACCGAGATCGTCTGCGTCCGCTGCGGCGCGCACCAGGGCCATGTCTTCCCCGACGGACCGCCGCCGACGGGCCAACGGTACTGCATCAACTCCGTCTCGCTCGAATTCACGCCGAATGGCGAACCCTTGCCCGACAAGCTGGGACGCGGCGCGCCGGAAGGCGAACCGCTGGGTTAGCCGCCGACCCGCACGCCGCCTTTCCATAATCCCCTGACACGGCCCTCGACCGGCTGACCG
Source organism: uncultured Sphingomonadaceae bacterium (assembly GCA_964401045.1). Classification (GTDB taxonomy): domain Bacteria; phylum Pseudomonadota; class Alphaproteobacteria; order Sphingomonadales; family Sphingomonadaceae; genus CAYNXB01. The sequence goes on from CAYNXB010000043.1 coordinate 17,512, forward strand.
TCGAACGGGGTGTTGCCGGCCGCCGCGGCCATCTTGGCCGAGCTGACCACCCAGGCCCTGTCGGGATCGATCAGCGCGAGGTCGGCTTCCTTGCCGAGCTCGATCACGCCAGCCTCGACGCCGAGCAGTTGCGCGGGCCGCCATGCCGCAAGATCGAACGCCCGGGACAGATCGATCACCTCGTCGCGGACCAGCGACAGAACCATTGCCAGCAACGTCTCGGCCCCGGCCATGCCCGGCGCGGCGTGGGCAAACGGCAGCCGCTTGTCTTCCGGCCCACGCGGATCGTGGCCGGAGGCGATCACGTCGATCGTGCCGTCGCCAATCGCGTCGCGCACCGCGTGCCGGTCCGCCTCAAAGCGCAGCGGCGGCGAGAGGCGCGCGAAAGTCCGGAAGTCCCCCATCGCGAGGTCTGAGAGCATGAAGTGCGCGGGGGTGACGCCCGCCGTCACCGCAACGCCGCGGCGCTTCGCCTCGCGCACCAGGTGCAGGGCGCCGGCGGTGGTGACCTGGCGCAAGTGCAGCCGTGCGCCGGAAAGTTCGGCAAGCGCGATGTCGCGCGCCACCGCCAGCGCTTCGGCTTCGGCGGGAGCGCTGGGCAGGCCGAGCCTGGTCGCCATCTCGCCCGCGGTGGCGGCCGCATCGCCGGCCAGGCCGCCATCCTCGGCATGTGTCACCACGACCAGATCGAGCATTGCCGCGTATTGCAGCAGCCGCAGCATGGCCCCGGAATCGGCGATCCAGCGGCGTCCGGTGGCGACCGCGCGCGCCCCGGCGTCCTTCATCAACGCCAGTTCGGCGAGTTCGTCTCCCGCAAGCCCCTTGATCGCGGCGGCGAGTGGATGGACCCACAAGTCCGGCTTGCCGCTCTGCGCCGCGAAGCGGACTCGCGCCGGGTGATCGAGCGGCAGGTCCTGATCCGGCATGAGCGCCGCGCGGGTGATCCCGCCAAAGTGAAACGCCGGCTTGTCGATCGCGAACACGCCGAGGTCGACCAGACCTGGAGCGAGCAGCGCCCCGCCGCAGTCGACTACCTCGTCGCCGGGCTCCGCGTGATCGGCAAGCGCGGCGATGCGGCCGTCGACGCAGCGCAAGCCGCCATTGGTCACCCCATCGGGGCGCACCAGCCGCGCATTCACGAAGGCGAGCGGACGGACCTGCTTCATGCCCAGCCCTCCACGCCGCGCGCCCGTCGCGTGAGCACGTCGAGGCACGCCATGCGGATGGCGACACCCATTTCGACCTGGCTCGTGATGATCGACTGCCCCGCGAGTTCGGCGACATTGCTGTCGATCTCGACCCCCCGGTTCATCGGCCCCGGATGCATCACGATCGCATCCGGCGCGGCGCGGGCGAGGCGCTCGAGGGTCAGGCCGTAGAGATGGCGGTATTCGCGCGCCGAGGGCACGAATTGCCCGCTCATCCGCTCGTTCTGAACCCGCAGCATCATCACCGCTTCGGCGCCGTCGAGCGCGGCGTCGAAATCGTGGAATGGTTCCACGCCCAGCGCATCGATTTCCGCCGGCATCAGCGAGGGCGGCGCGCAGACCCGCACCACCGCGCCCAAAGCCTGGAGGCACAGGATGTTCGACCGCGCGACACGGCTGTGCAGCACGTCGCCGCAGATCGTCACGCGCAGGCCGTTGAGTTCGTTCCGGCCGCGCTCGCGCAGCTTGGTGCGCAGCGCCAGGGCGTCGAGCAGGGCCTGAGTCGGGTGCTCGTGGGCTCCGTCACCGGCATTGAGCACCGGACAATCGACCTTGCCCGCGATCAGGCTAACCGCGCCGCTCGCATTGTGACGGATCACGATCGCGTCGGCCCGCATCGCGTTCAGCGTCACCGCCGTGTCGATCAGCGTCTCGCCCTTCTGCACGCTAGACTGCGCGGCGTGCATGTTGACCACGTCGGCGCCGAGGCGCTTGCCCGCGATCTCGAAGCTCAGCAGCGTGCGGGTCGAGTTCTCGAAGAACGCGTTGATGATGGTGAGCCCGGCCAGCAGGTCCGTATGCTTGGTCCGCTGGCGGTTGAGATCGACCCATTGTTCGGCTTCGTCGAGCAGGAACAGAATTTCGTGCAGCTCGAGCTCGCCGATGGCGAGCAGATCGCGGTGCGCGAAGGCGAGCCCGCCGGCCGGATAGCGGCCCGCGTGCGGAGAAGTTGGCGGCGATGTCATTAAAGCCAAGCCCTTAGTGGCAAGCCCCAAGCCGCTCAAGGGGTTTAACGGTTGGCATAGCACGAAGGCTTAACCTAGAACCTCGCCACGAACCGAACGAGGTATTCGCATGAGTTTCGCAGGCAAAGTCTGGCGGCTGCTGGTCGGGATCAAGGACGGAATGGTCCTGATATTCATGCTGATGTTCTTCGCGCTGATCTACCTGGTGCTGACCATGCGGCCGAGCCCCGGCCAGGTTCGCGACGGTGCGCTGCTGCTCCAGCTCGACGGCTCGGTGGTCGAGGAGCCCTCCCAGATCGATCCGGTGGGCCTGCTGCTCTCAGGCACAGTGCCTGAAGGCGAATACGCCGCGCGTGACCTGACTCGCGCGATCGAGGCCGCCGCGACGGACGACCGCATCAAGGCGGTGGTGCTTGACCTGTCGCGCTTCACCGGCGGCGGCCAGGTGCACATGCAGGCCATCGGCGAGGCGCTCGACCGGGTGCGCCAGGCCAGGAAGCCGGTGCTGACCTACGCGCTCGCCTATGGCGACGACGCGCTGCTGCTCGCCGCGCATGCAAGCGAGGTGTGGGTCGATCCGATGGGCGGCGCGGTCCCTACCGGGCCCGGCGGCCACAACCTTTACTATGCGGGCCTGCTCGACCGGTTCGGCGTCAAGGCACACGTCTACCGCGTCGGCACCTACAAGAGCGCGGTCGAGCCCTACATGCTCTCCGGCATGTCGCCCGCGGCGCGCGAGAACGCACAGCAGCTCTACGGCGCGCTGTGGAGCGAATGGCAAGCCAACGTGAAGCGCGCGCGTCCGCAAGCGCAAATCGAACGGGTGCTCAGGGACCCGATCGCCTGGCTCGCCGCATCTGGCGGCGACACCGCCAAGGCGGCCGTGGCGGCCGGGCTGGCGGACAAGATCGGCGATGAGGTCGCGTTCGGCCGGCGGGTTGCCCAGATCGTCGGCGAAGACGGCTGGAGCAATGCCCCCGGCGCGTTCGCCGCGACCGAGCTCGAACCATGGCTGGCGGACAACCCGCTGCCGAAGGCCGGCAAGGCGATCGGCGTGGTGACCATCGCCGGCGACATCTCTGATGGCGAGGCGGGTCCCGGCTCCGCGGGCGGCAAGCGCATCGCCGAGCTGCTGGACGACGCGCTCAACCGCGATCTTGCCGCGCTGGTGGTGCGGGTCGATTCGCCCGGCGGCACGATCCTCGGCTCGGAGGAGATCCGCCGCGCGATCATGCGCCAGAAGGCGCGCGGCATCCCGATCGCGGTGTCGATGGCCAACCTCGCCGCGAGCGGCGGCTACTGGGTGTCGACTCCGGGCGACCGCATCTTTGCCGAGCCTGAGACAATCACCGGATCGATCGGCGTGTTCGGCGTAGTGCCGAGCTTCGAAGGTACGCTGGCGCGCTACGGCGTCACCACCGACGGCGTGACAACCACCGCGCTCTCCGGCCAGCCGGACATCCTGGCCGGGTTCACGCCGGAGGCCGACGCGATGCTGCAAGGCACCGTCGAAAGCGCCTACCGCCGCTTCCTAGGCCTCGTCGCCGCCTCGCGCGACAAGACGCCGCAAGCGATCGACACCATCGCGCAAGGGCGGGTGTGGGACGGCGGCACGGCGCGCCAGATCGGGCTCGTCGACCAGTTTGGCGGGATGGACGATGCGCTCGAATGGGCGGCGAAGGCCGCCAAGCTCGGCGACAACTGGCACGCGGTCTATCTCGAGACGCCACAGGATCCCTATGCCTCGCTGATCGAGCGCCTGATCAAGAGCGACAGCGCGCGGGAGACGACCGAAGGGCGTGACATGTTCGGGCTCGTGGCGGCGCGCCAGCGCGGCCTCGGCACGCGCATGCTCGCCGACCTCGGGCGATTGTTCGGGACGACCGGGGTGCAGGCCTATTGCGTTGAATGCCCGGCAACGCCGGCCCGCGCCTTGGACAAGACGCCCCAAGGCGTGTGGCAGACGCTCGGGAAGATGCTGGGCGTCTGAGCCGCCGGAGTGCTTGCCAACCCGATAGGTGCATGGCAAAGGCGCGCCCCTGCCGGAAGCATCGCTTCCCGCGGGCGCGTAGCTCAGTGGTAGAGCACACCCTTCACACGGGTGGGGTCGCAGGT
>CAYNXB010000044.1:0-21530 GCA_964401045.1 uncultured Sphingomonadaceae bacterium
GCACGAAGATCGAGAGGACGAAGATGAAATCCATACCGGCTCCGAGAACCCTCCCCCTCCGGGGGGGGTGGCAGCCGCGCAAGCGGCTGACGGAGGGGGCGCGGTGCAAGCGGCGGCGATAGCTTCGGCTATGCCGACCGGATCATCCAGAACTTCGCGGGCCGGGATGCGGATAACGCGAAAGCCACGCGCTTTCAGAACGGCATCGCGTTCGATGTCGCGGCCGGGCTTGTCGCCCATATCGTGGGCGATCCCATCGACCTCGATCACCGCTCTCGCAGCATCGCAATAGAAGTCCGCGATGAAGTTACCGATCGGATGCTGTTTGCGAAACTTGAGACCGTTCGGCCGGACTCGCAGCGACCGCCACAGCAAGACTTCAGGCAGCGACATGTCCTTGCGCAGCCCTCGCGCGGCGCGAAGGGCCGAGGCGGTATGATTGCGCACGGGTTAAACCCCCTCCACCGCGCTGCGCGCGGTCCCCCTCCCCCGGAGGGGGAGGTTCAGGGAGCACTCAGCCCTCACCCGAGCAGCCTTTCGTTGACCACCTTGCCGCCTTGCGTGAGCCGCACGGCGTTGCCGATCTCCTCGTCGAGCACCGGCCGGCCCTGCTCTGCGTCCCAGAACGCCGAGAGGAAATTGTAGAGGTTGCGGGCATAGAGCGCCGAGGTATCGGCGGCGAGCGAGCTGGGCGTGTTCGAGTAACCCATCAAGCTGACGCCGTGCTTCTCGATCACCTTGTCCGGCACGCTGCCTTCGACGTTGCCGCCCTGCGCCACCGCCAGATCGAAGATCACGCTGCCCGGCTTCATCGTCGCGATCTGCGCGTCGCTGACCAGCCGCGGCGCAGCGCGGCCCGGGATCAGCGCGGTGGTGATGACGATATCCTGCTTGGCGATATGGCTCGAGACAAGCTCCGCCTGCTTGGCCTTCTGCTCGTCCGTCAGCTCGGCCGCGTAGCCGCCCGTGCCGACCGCCTCGAGGCCTTCGGCGAACACCGCCTTGGCACCGAGGCTCTCGATCTGTTCGCGCGTCTCGGGCCGCACGTCGGTGGCCGAAACCTGCGCGCCGAGCCGGCGGGCGGTGGCGATCGCCTGCAACCCGGCCACACCCACGCCCATCACGAACACGCGCGCGGCGGTGATGGTGCCGGCAGCGGTCATCATCATCGGGAATGCACGGCCATACTGGTTCGCCGCCGCCATCACGGCCTTGTAGCCGGCGAGGTTCGACTGGCTCGACAGCACGTCCATCGACTGCGCGCGCGTGATGCGTGGCATGAATTCCATCGCCAGCGCCTCGATCCCGGCCTTGGCGTAGTCATCGACCCGGGCGCGGCTGGTGAACGGATCGAGGATCGCCGCGAGCCACGCGCCCTTGGCCGCACCGGCCAGGTCCTTGGCATCCGGTCCCTGCACGCCGAGCACGATGTCGGCGCCCTTGAGCGTAGCCGTGCGCGTGCCGACTTCGGCTCCGGCATCGCTGAAAGCAGCATCCGGAATCGAAGCGCTCGCGCCCGCGCCGCTCTCCACCGCCACGCTCGCCCCGAGCTTGATGAACTTGCCGACGGTTTCGGGCGTCGCGGCGACGCGCCGCTCACCAGCGGCGGTCTCCTTCAGAACCGCGATCCGCATCCCCCCGCCGCCGCCGTCAGGAAATAAGCAGGATGACGATGAGGACCAGCACCGCGAGGACCGGAACGACCCACTTCAACAGGCCGACAAACCCGCTGTAGGTCTGTTCGGCGGCTTTTATGTCGTTGCCCGATGCCATCAAAGCTCTCCGTAAAGCTGTCGTTTGCGTTGCGCACCCCTATCGTCGCGGCGCGCGCGGCTCAAGCCCCTCCCCCACACGCTTAATCTGGTCTTTACCGGTTCCGCGTAAGCCGGGCCCCGTCCCAATTCGGGCCACATCGGGGGAAGCATGGCGGAAACCGAACAACGGCTTCTGATGTTGATTGACGACGAGCCGGCGCAGAGCAGGCTGATCGGCGCGCTCGCTTCGCGGGCGGGTTGGCGCACGCTCGTCGTTTCCGATGCAGAGACTGCCATTGCCACCCTCGGCACCCGCCAGGGCATGGCCCTGAGTGCAATCATTCTCGATCAGTGGGTGCCCGGCGACGATGCATGCGAGCTGATCGCCGAACTAAAGGCGCGCCGGCCCGGCCTGCCGATCCTGATGCTCACCACCAGCACCTCGCCCAGCCTCGCGGTCGAAGCGATGCGCGCCGGGGCGAGCGACTACCTGGTCAAGCCGATCGCGCCCGACCGGCTGATGCAGGCGTTGCGCAGTGCGACGATGCGCGAAGCCCCGCGCGACGAGTTGCAGCACCTGACCGAGAAACTCGAGACTGCCCTCGATTTCGATTCGATGATCGGTGCCAATCCGGGCTTTCGCACCGCCCTCGCCCGCGCCGCCAAGGCCGCGCGCGGGCACGGCACGGTGCTGGTTGAAGGCGAAACCGGCACGGGCAAGGACATGGTCGTGCGGGCGATGCACGCCGCCAGCCCGCGTGCCAGGATGCCGCTGCGCGTGATCAACGTGCGCAGCGTGTCCGCTAACGGCCTCGAATCGGTGCTCATGGGCCACGAGAAGGGCTCCTTCCCCGGTGCGTTCGAACGGCAGATCGGCGCCCTGCAACACTGCGACGGCGGAACGCTGGTGCTCGACGAGGTCAATCGCCTGCCTGACGATGTGCAGGAACGGCTCGCCGAAGCTCTCGTCAAAGGCAGCGTGCGGCCGATCGGGGCACGCCACAGTTTCCGTATCGACACCCGCGTGGTTGCGGCGAGCAACCGCCCGCTGGCCGAGCTGGTCGAAGCTGGCAAGTTCCGCGCCGACCTCTATCAGGCGCTCTCCGCCACCCGCATCGCGCTTCCCGCGCTGCGCGACCGCCCGGGCGACATCCCTGCCCTCACCCGCTACTTCCTCGCCCGCATCGGCGAGCAGCCGGGCCTGCGCGCCCTCGGCGTTACCGACAACGCGCTGAGCCTGCTCGCTTCCTACGAGTGGCCGGGCAACGTCCGCCAGCTCCAGGCCGTGCTGTTTCGCGCGGCGGTGTTCTGCGACGGCGACGCGCTGACCGCCGAGGACTTCCCGCAGATCGCCGAGATGGTGGGCGAAACGGTGCCGGCGAACGGCAACGGCCACAGCCATCAGGAATCCATCGGGGTGATGCTCTACACCCACGACGGCAATCTGCGCCCGCTGGAGGAGATCGAGGCTGACGTGATCCGCCTCGCCATCGGACACTACCGCGGGCGGATGACCGAAGTCGCCCGGCGGCTCGGCATCGGCCGCTCCACGCTCTACCGCAAGCTCAGCGACCTCGGGATCGACAACGCCGCCTGACGCGCTTAGCCGCGCCGCATGGCATTCGACTTTTCCGGCAAGTCCGCGCTGATCACCGGCGCGGCATCGGGCATAGGCGCGGCCTGCGCGCGGTGGCTCGATACAAATGGCATTGCGCGGCTGGTGCTGATCGACCGCGACGAGATCGCGCTCGACCTTGGCTGCGCGACGGACCACGTCACCGGCGACGTCGGCGATCCCGAGTTCTGGTGCGCCATCGAGCCGAAGCTCGGCCGGATCGACCATGCGGTGGTCAACGCCGGCGTGGCCTCAGGCTCCCTCATCGCCGAAACCGAATTCGCCGAATGGCGCCGGGTGCTCGGCGTCAATCTCGACGGGGCGTTCCTGACGCTGCGCGCGGCGATGCGCGCAATTGCCGATGGCGGAAGCGTGGTCGTCACCGCGTCGGCCAGCGGGTTCAAGGCAGAGCCGGGCACCGCCGCCTACGGCGCGTCGAAAGCGGGCGCGATTCAGCTCGCCAAAGTCGCCGCCAGGGAAGGCGCGCCGCGCGGGGTTCGCGTCAACGCGATCGCGCCCGGCGGCGTCGATACCCCGATCTGGGACCAGACGCCGTTCTTCAACGATCTGCTGGCGCAACACGGCGGCGACCGTGACGCCGCGCTGATCGCAATGGCGAAGATAGCGACCCCGCTCGGCCGCTACGCCAGCGCCGACGAGATCGCCGCACAAGTGGGCTTCCTGCTGTCAGATGCTGCGGCCACCATCACCGGCGCGGTGCTGGTGAGCGACGGCGGCTACACCCTCTAGCCGGGCAAATCGCAGAAATCGGTCAGCGCGGCATCGCGCACGCCTCGCCATACGTTTCGCGCCTGCACCGTCTCGAACACGTCGTGGACGCGCAGCAGTTGCACGCCCGCGTTCATCCCCGCGACCGCCAGCGCCACGCTGCCGCCAAGCCGCTGGTGGGCCGGGGCTTCATGGGACAGCGCGCCAATCGAGCGCTTGCGGCTCGCACCGAGGAGCAGCGGCTGGCCGAGCGCGTGGAACAGCGGCAGCGCGTTCAGCAGCGCGAGGTTTTCGGCGAGCGTCTTGCCGAAACCGATGCCCGGATCGAGGATGATGCGCTCGCGCGCCACGCCGGCCGCCTCCGCGCGATCGCGCGCCGCGCCGAGCCAGTCGAATACATCGAACACCACGTTCGCATATTCGGCGTCGGCATGAAGGTCGTCGGCGCTTTTGTCGACCGCACCCGGCGCATGCATCAGGATCACCGGCAACCCGCTCGCCGCGGCAAGCTCGATGCTGCGCGGATCGTGGCGCAGGGCAGAGACATCGTTGATCACGTGTGCGCCCGCCGCAATCGCGGCTTCGAGCACGCCCGCGCGGCGCGTATCGACACTGACCGCAGCACCCATCAGCACCGCGCGCTCGATCGCCGGGATCACGCGCTTGACCTCGTCACCTTCCCACACCGCCGCCGCGCCCGGCCGCGTGCTCTCACCGCCGATGTCGAGCATTGCCGCGCCAGCCTCCAGCATCGCCGCCATATGCTCGCTCGCCGCCTCTGGATCGTCGAGGAACTTGCCGCCGTCTGAGAAGCTGTCCGGCGTCACGTTGAGGATGCCCATGACCTGCGGCTGGTCGAGCGGGATGCGCCGGTCCCCGCATTCGAGCGGCGGGTGTGCGATGCGCAGGTTGGCCCACTGTTCTTCGCCTTCAGCGCCGAGTCGATCGGGCAGCGCGCCAAGAACGTCGTCGATCGTCTGGGCGGTGGCAATCGCGCGGCTGGTGACCTGGCCATCCTCCGCGACGATCACCGCGAACTCGCGCGCATAGACGAGCCCGCCGGCGAGCCTGATCGCATCGCCGTGGAATGCCTGCGGTCCGGGCGCGAAAGTCAACGGGCGGAGGTAGAGTCGTTCAGCCATTCAGCCCTCGCGGCCTGTAGGAGAGTGACAGGTGTGACACGGTCCTGGGAAAGAAAAATCGGAGACATTTCGGCCTTGCCGAAAACCGCGACGAGGTGAGGTGACGAGCGTTGGGCATGGCGCCGATGTAGCCGGTTCCAGCGTCGGTAGGAAAGCGTGGAGCCAGGCACTCTTCCCTTGACCGAGCCGGAGTGGGGCACCGCCTGCCCGCCGTGCGGCATCTCCGCGCCTCCGCGCCTCCGCGAGAGCTAATCCTCCACCGTCAGCAGATAATGCTGCCGCAGCGCGTCGAGCGGCTTCACCTCGCCATCGTGTTCGAGGTGCCAGAAGCTCCACCCGTTGCACGAAGGCGCGCCCTGGAGGTCCTTGCCGAGGCCGTGGATCGAACCAGTCTGCGTCCCCCGTGTAAGCGAACCATCGGCGCGGACTTGCGCGGTCCAGCGGCGCTGCTTGTCGAACAGCTCCGTCCCGGGCGGGACCAGACCCGCCTCGACCAGCGAGCCAAACGCCACTCTGGGCGCGTCCTTGCGGCTCTGCATCGTCGCCAGCGCGCTTTCGTCGAGCGGCAGTTCCTTCTCGATCCGCTTGAGCGCGGCATCGCGGTAGCCCGCTTCGCGCTCGCAGCCGATCCACTGCCGGCCGAGGCGCTTTGCCACCGCACCGGTGGTGCCGGTGCCGAAGAACGGATCGAGCACCACGTCACCCTTCTCGGTCGTTGCCAGCAGCACGCGGTAGAGCAGCGCCTCGGGCTTCTGCGTCGGATGGACTTTCTGCTTGCCCTCTTTCAGCCGCTCCGGCCCGCTGCAGATCGGGATCACCCAATCGCTGCGCATCTGCAGCTCGTCGTTGAGCGTCTTCATCGCGCGGTAGTTGAAGTGGTAGCGGGCCTTCTCACCCATGCTCGCCCACAGCAGCGTCTCGTGCGCGTTGGTGAAGCGGGTGCCGCGAAAGTTCGGCATCGGGTTCGACTTGCGCCACACGATGTCGTTGAGGATCCAGAACCCGAGGTCCTGCAGGATCGCGCCGACGCGGTAGATGTTGTGGTAGCTGCCGATCACCCACAGCGCACCGTCGGGCTTGAGAACGCGCTTCGCTTCCTTCAGCCAGGCCTTTGTGAAGACGTCATAAGTGCTGAAGCTGTCGAACCGATCCCAGTGATCGGTGACGGCATCCACGTGGCTGCCGTCGGGGCGGTTGAGATCGCCGCCGAGCTGGAGGTTGTACGGCGGATCGGCGAAGACGAGATCGACGCTGGCGTCCGGCAGCGATTGCATCGCCTCGATGCAGTCGCCCGCCAGAATCCGCCCAAGCGGCAAGTCCGCGCGCGCCTTCGCTGCGTCGAGCGCGCGCACCTGCTCGCGAGTGAGTACGTCCCCCAAATCCCGTATCCTTGTCCCGATTTATCCACAGGGTGAGTCCGGCGGAGTCCGAGGTCAAGCAGTGATTTAGGCTCGACATGGTTGGTACACTGTCAACTCCAGGGAGAACGAAGCGAGTCCGCCACAAGATGTAGAGTCCCTCCGGCCAGTGGGGACTCGATATGTCGCGGTGTTGCGCATCGGACTCGACGCGTGATTTTCTTGGCGGCAAACAGCGCCAGGGTTCGACCGGTCAACCGGAGGTGGGCAAAATGGCATTGCAGATTATCGGCGCGGGGCTCGGCCGCACGGGCACACTGTCCTTGAAGCTGGCGCTCGAACACATCGGCTTCGGCCCGTGCTATCACATGACGGAAATGCTTACCGGCATCCGCCGCAACCTGCCGCTGTGGCTCGATGCTGCGCAAGGCGATCCGGACTGGCATGCCCTGTTCGGCGAATACCGTTCGACCTGCGACTATCCAGGCTGCAGCTTCTGGCGAGAGCTGGCCGCGCACTATCCTGACGCGAAGGTGATCCTGACCACCCGCGATCCTGAGGGCTGGTTCGAATCCGTGAGCGCCACGATCTACTCGGCCGATCATCGTGCCCAGTTCGAAGGCAATCCGGCGATGGCCGAGTTCTTCGAGCGAACCGTGTTCAATGACATCGGATCCTTCGTCGGAGATCGCGACGCGATGATCGAGTACTTCAACCGCTGGAACCAGGCGGTGATCGACGAAGTGCCGGCCGAGCGGCTGCTGGTCTACCGCCCCGGCGACGGGTGGGAACCGCTGTGCGACTTCCTCGGCGTGGCAGTGCCGCCCGAGCCCTACCCCCGGGTCAACAGCCGCGAGGAAATGACCGCCAACACCGATCGGATCGAGGAGCACCAGGGTGGCCCCCCGTCTCCCGAAGTGCTGGAAGCGATGGTGCGCGGCTACCTCGACGAGTTGCGTTTGAAAGCATTCCCCACGCTCGCCTGAGCTATTCCGCCGGTATTGCCGCCATCTCCAGCGGCAGTTCCGCTTGCGCAACCGGCGCGAAGCTGCGGCGGTGGAGCGGCGTCGGCCCGTGCGTGCGCAGGGCGGCGAGGTGGTCGGGGGTGCCATAGCCGACGTTGCTTTCCCAGCCGTAGTGCGGGTGCGCCTGGTGGTATTCGCGCATAAGCCGGTCGCGGTGGGTCTTGGCGAGGATCGACGCCGCCGAGATCGCCGGCTCTGTCGCATCGCCGCCCACGATGGGCCGCGCACGCCAGCGCCATTCCTCCCGCCGCCCGGCGGGCGTGAGGTTGCCGTCGACGAGCACTTCGGCCGGGTCGCAGCCAATCGCTTCGCACAGCCGGGACACCGCCAGCGTCATCGCCAGCATCGTCGCATGGAAGATGTTGAGGCGGTCGATATCCTCGACTTCGACCACGCCGATGCCGAATGCGCAGCGGCGGCGGATGTGGCCCTCCAGCGTCTCGCGCCGGGCGCGGCAGAGCTGCTTGGAATCCGCCAGCCCCGCCGGGCGCGGCTTGCACAGAACCACCGCTGCTGCGACAACGGGCCCGGCCAGCGGTCCTCGCCCGGCCTCGTCGACGCCGGCCACCAGCATTCCTTCGGAGAAGGCGGCGCGGCAATCGGCGAAAGGCGTTCCGGAGAGCATGTTCATGAGAATCCCGACAATTGCCCTATCGCTCCCGCTGCTCGCCGCCGCAAGCTGCGGCAGCGCACAGTCCGGGGATAGCGCCCCTGCCGCTTCCGCCAGCAATCCTGCGCCGGCCGAGACCAGGGGGCCGTTCGCGATCGCCGCGCTCGGGACGTTCGAAGAGCCGTGGGCGCTGGCGATAGAGCCGGGCACGAACCGCATCTTCATCACGGAGAAGGCCGGGACGCTGAAAGTAGTCGATCCGGCGACCGGCAAGAGCGCGCCCGTGAGCGGCACGCCGCAAGTTTCCTACGGCGGCCAGGGCGGTTTCGCGGATGTCGCCTTCGCGCCGGACTACGCGGCCAGCCACACAATCTACCTGAGCTGGGTGAAAGCCGACGAAAGCGGCAAGCGCTACGGCGTGGTCGGCCGCGGCACGCTCGATTGTGCCGACATGGCGGCCTGTGCGGTGAATGGCCTGACCGAGATCTGGCGCCAGAGCCCGGCGCTCGAAACCTTCGGCCAGTTTGCGGTGCGGCTCGCGTTCGCACCAGACGGCAAGCACCTGTTCGTCGCCTCGGGCGATCTCGCCAAGGGCGATCCGGCACAGGACATCTCGAACAACCTCGGCGCGATCGTCCGCCTCAACCTCGACGGCACGCCGGCGGCGGGCAACCCGCTCGCGGGCAAGGGCAACGCAGACATCTGGACGTACGGCCACCGCAACCCCCTCGGCCTCAAGTTCGACGCCAGCGGGCAATTGTGGGACGTCGAGCACGGCCCCGCGGGGGGCGACGAGATCAACAAGCTGGTGCCGGGCGACAACTACGGCTGGCCGGTGGTCTCCAACGGCGACAACTACAACGGCACCCCGATCCCCCGCCACCCGACCCGGCCCGAGTTCCACGCGCCGGCGATCAGCTGGAACCCCGTCATCGCACCGGGCGACATGATCTTCTATTCGGGCAAGCTGTGGCCGGAGTGGAAAGGCAACGCCATCGTCGCCGGGCTCAAGACGCAGGCGCTGGTGCGCGTGAAGCTCTCCGGCGACAAGGGCACTGAGGAAGCGCGCTATGACATGGGCAAGCGGATGCGGGGCCTCGCCGAAGCGCCGGACGGGTCGATCTACGCGATCGAGGACGGCAAGGGCGGACGATTGTTGCGACTGACACCCGCTAAGTAATTGCGTGCGGGGGCGCGCGGCCCTATCGGCCCGCGCCCATGAACGCCGATGCAGCCACGCTGATTCCCCTCGCCGAAATCGACCCCACGCTGGTCGAGCAATTGCTCGACCGCGCGTTCGAGCCGGAGCGCCGCAGCCGCACCGCCTACAAGGTGCGGGGGGACAGCGATTGGCTGCCCGCACTAAGCTTCGCCGCGCTCGATGCCGACGATTACCTCGTGGGCACGCTGCAGACCTGGCCAGTGGCGCTGACCGATCCGGGCGGCAAAGATCACCCGATGCTGATGGTCGGCCCAGTGGCGGTCCTGCCGGATCGGCAGGGCGAAGGCCTGGGCACCGCGCTGATGCTGACGATGCTCGCCGCGATCGATCCCGCGGCGCCGCTGCCGCAAGTGATGATTGGCGATGCGCCCTATTACGGCAGGTTCGGCTTCTCTGCCGATCACACCGCCGGCTGGCGTCTTCCGGGGCCGTGGGAGCCCGCCCGCCTGCTCGCGCGTGCGGCCAATCCCGCCGTGCTACCGGCAGAAGGCATGCTCGGCCCTTGGCGCGGGCCGATTGGCTGACTATCCCCGCGCGCAATGAGCGCGCTGTCGGATCACCTCAAACGCCTGTTCGACGAAGGCCACGGCACCGATCTGCCGGGCCTGCGGACCGACGCAATGTTCGCCCCGCCGGGCGAAGAGATCCGCGCGGCGGCGGTGCTGGTCGCGGTCACCGATCGGGCCGAGCCGGGGGTGCTGCTGACGCACCGCCCGCACGACATGCGCCAGCACCCCGGGCAGGTGGCGTTTCCCGGCGGCAAGCTCGATCCGGGCGAGGATGCGGTCGCCGCCGCGCTGCGCGAGGCGCATGAGGAACTGGCGATCAATCCGCATGCGGTGACGGTGATCGGCGCCAGCGACCGCTTCATCACCGGCACGGGCTACGACATCACCCCGATCCTGGGCCTGGTTCCGGCGGACCTGCCGCTGACGCCGAACCCGATCGAGGTCGCCGAATGGTTCGAGGCTCCGCTGCGGTTCCTGCTCGATCCGGCCAACCAGATCGAAAAAGAGGCGACCTACGGCGGCCATCGGCGGCGCTACATCGAGATCGACTGGCAGGGCCACCGTATCTGGGGCGTGACCGCGGCAATCGTCGCCAACCTCTCGCGCCGGCTGGCGTGGCAAGAGCTCGTCGAGTGACGACGCTACCCCCCGCCGATTGGACCATGCGCCCCGGCCTCGCGCGGCTGGCGGAAGCGCTTGGGCAAGTGCGCTGGGTCGGTGGAGCAGTGCGCGACACGCTGGTGGACGCCACGGTCAGCGACGTGGACGCAGCGACGCCGCTCCCGCCGGAGGAGGTCATCGAACGGCTCAGGGCGGCGGGCATCCGCACGATACCCACCGGGATCGAGCACGGAACGATTACCGCGGTTCTGGAGGACGGTCCGGTCGAAGTGACCACGCTGCGGCGCGACGTGACGACCGACGGCCGCCACGCCACGGTCGAGTTCTCCGACGACTGGCGCGAGGACGCCGCGCGGCGCGATTTCACCATCAATGCGCTCTATGCCGATCCGCGCACGCTCGAGCTGTTCGATTACTTCGGCGGACTCGGCGATCTCGCCGCGCGTCGCGTGCGCTTCATCGGCGACGCGCGCCAGCGCATCCGCGAGGATCACCTTCGCATCCTGCGCTACTACCGCTTCCAGTGCCGCTTCGGCAGCGAGCTCGACGCCGAGGCGGAGGCCGCCTGCACGGAGCTGGCACCCGCTCTCAAGGGCCTCAGCCGCGAGCGCGTGTCGATGGAACTCCTTAACCTCCTCGGCTTGCCGGACCCATCCGCCACAGTCGCGCGGATGCAGCGGGCGGGCGTGCTGCAGGTAATCCTGCCGGAAGTGACGGACGTGGCTTCGCTGCTGCGGCTGACGGCAGAGGAAGCGCGCCAGCAGGTGAGCCCGCACCCGTTGCGCCGCCTTGCCGCCCTGCTCCCGGCCGATCCCGATCTCGCAGAACAGATCGCTGCGCGGCTTCGGCTGTCCCGGGCGCAACGCGAACGGCTGGCATGCATCGCCGCCCGCGCGCCCGGCGATCCGGACCATCCGCATGCCCTCGCCTATCGCCAGGGCAGCGAGTGCGCGATCGACCGGCTGCTGCTCGCGGAAGCTTCGATCGCGCCGATCCGCGACTGGCCGATCCCGCAAATCCCGCTCAAGGGCGGCGAGATCGTCGCTCGCGGGATCGCGGCCGGTCCGGAAGTTGCGCGCGTGTTGCGGGAGGTCGAGGCGCGCTGGGTCGATGAGGGTTTCCCCGAAGCGCCGCGCGTCGCGACCCTGCTCGACGAGGTTTTGGCAGGTAATTGAAGCCTTTGAACCGTGCATGAGGCACGGTGAGCCGAGCGCGCGGGGTTTGTCATCCCGCCCAACCAATGGAACACTGGCGGCGACATAGCGAGCAGCCGGCCGCTTGGCGGCCGCCCATGCTCGCGTCGAATCCCTGTGCCTTTTCGTCGTGCAGGATGTCCCGGCTCCGGGCGGGCAAGTGTGTGGATTAATACGGGAGTACAATGATGAGGTTTTCCAATATGGCTCTGGCCGCCGCGCTCGCGTTCGCGGCAACCCCTGCCGCGCTGATGGCACAAGGGCAGGAAGTCGCCGTGGGCACCACGATCTACGGCTCGGACGGCGAAGTGCTGGGCACCGTGACCGCGGTGGCCGAGGGCACCGTGACCGTCGACACCGGCGCGCACACGGCGGCCCTGCCCGCGACCGCCATCGGCAAGACCGACAAGGGCCCCACGGTCGGCCTGACCAAGGCCGAGCTCGACAGCCAGATCGTGCAGATGACCGCCGACCAGGCCGCCAAGGTGTCGGCGGCGCTCGTTGCCGGCGCGGCGGTGGCCGACGTGGACGGCGCGGCGCTCGGCACGATCAAGTCGGTCGACGAGAACGGCGTGGTGGTGGACAGCGCCAGCGGCGCGTTTACCCTCCAGCCGGAGCACTTCTCGCTGCAGGGCGACAAGCTCACCGCGGCGGTGCGCGCGGCGGACGTGGCGGCGCAGCTCAGCGGCGGTTCGAAGGAAGGCTAAACAAGACAATCCTCCCCGGCATAGGGGAGGCGACCATGCGAAGGATGGAGGGGCATCTAAACCAAGCGAACCGCTTGATCGATCGAGGTGCCCCTCCACCACCTTGCGGGTGACCCCCGGTGGGGGAGGATCGTCGTTTTCTCTAAAACTTGTTGTCCTTCGGGAAGCCCTGCGGCGGGAGCCGACCAGCCGCGCCGCGCGCGACCTTCCACATGCCGATCTCGTTTTCGGTGCGGGTGCGCCCGCTTTCGCCGCCCATCGCCCAGCTCAACCCTTCGGCCAGCGTGAAGGTGGTCGCATCGCTCAGCCCGCCGTCGCGGTAGCGTTGCAGGGTTACGCCCTGCCCGCGCGCCATCTCAGGCAGTTCCTGCAGGTGGAACACCATCAGCTTGCGGTTCTCACCCACCACCGCGACGTGATCGTGCCCGGCGCCGATCTCGCGCACTACGTTCAGCCGCACGTCGCCCCGCACGTTGACCACCTGGCGGCCCTTGCGGGTCTCGGCCAGCAGCTCGTCGGTCACGGCGACAAAGCCCTTGCCGCTGGTCGCCGCCAGCAGCAGCTTCGTTCCCGGCTTGTGCACCACCAGCGCTACGATGTTCGCTTCCGCCGGAATGTCGAGCATCGTGCGGATCGGCTCGCCGAACCCGCGCGCGCCGGGCAGCTTGTCGGCCCCGAGGGTGTAGAATCGCCCATCGTCCGCCACGACCAGCAGCTTGTCGGTGGTTTGCGCGTGGATCACGGAGGCCGGCCCATCGCCTTCCTTGTATTTCCACTCCTGCTCGACGTGGCCCCTCGCCGCGCGAATCCAGCCCTTCGCCGAGAGGATCACCGTAACCGGCTCCTTCTCGATCATCGCGTCCATGCTGAACTCGACCGTGGGGGCGGCCTCGGCAATGGTCGTGCGCCGCCGGCCGATCGCTGTTTCCGGCCCGTAATGCTCGCGCATCGCGCGCAAGTCCTTCTTGAGGCGCGTGCGCTGGCGGGCTGGTGATTCGAGCAGCTTCTCCAGTTCCTCCTGCTCGGCGCGCAGACCTTCCAGCTCTTTCCTGAGCTGCATCTCCTCGAGCTTGCGCAAGCTGCGCAGCCGCATGTTGAGGATCGCCTCGGCCTGCCGGTCGGTGAGGCCGAACTCGGCCATCATCACCGGCTTCGGCTCGTCCTCGGTGCGGATGATCTCGATCACCCGGTCGAGGTTGAGGAACGCGATGATGTAGCCTTCGACCAGTTCCAGCCGCGCGGCGATCTGATCGAGCCGATGCTGGGTCCTGCGCTGGAGAATCTCGATCTGGTGGACCAGCCAGTTCTCGAGCAACTCCTTGAGCCCCATGACCATCGGCGTGCGCTGCGCATTGAGCACGTTGAGGTTGAGCGAGAACCGGGTCTCGAGATCAGTGAGCTTGTAGAGGCTTTCCTTGAGCAGCTCGGGATCGACGTTGCGGCTCTTGGGCACGAACACGATGCGCACGTTCTCGTCGCTCTCGTCTCGCACGTCCTCCAGGATCGGCAGCTTCCGGTCGGCAATGGCCTGCGCGACCTGCTCGATCAGCTTGCCCTTCGGCACGCCGTAGGGAATTTCGGACAGCACAAGCTGCCACTGGCCGCCGCCGAGCCGCTCGATGCCGGCGTCGCGATCGTCCTCGTTGGCGACCTCGGCCGCATGGAACCGCCCGCGCACGCGGAAGCCCCCGCGCCCGGTTTCGTAGGCGGTCGAGATCGCCTCGGCACTGTCGACCACCAGCCCGCCGGTGGCGAAGTCCGGCCCCCTGAACAGCTCCATCAGCCGCGCGTGTTCGACATGCGGGTTGTCGATCAGTTCGAGCGCGCAGTCGATTACCTCGGCGGCGTTGTGGCTCGGGATGCTGGTCGCCATGCCCACCGCGATGCCGCTGGCCCCGTTGGCGAGCAGGTTGGGGAACAGACCGGGGAATACCTCGGGCTCTTCCTCCTCGTTGTTGTAGGTCGGGACGAAATCGACCGTGCCCTGGTCGAGCCCGTCCATCAGCTCGATCGCGGTGCGGGTCAGGCGCGCCTCGGTATAGCGCTCGGCCGCGGCACCATCGCCGTCGATGTTGCCGAAATTCCCCTGCCCCTCGACCAGCGGGTAGCGCAGCGTGAACGGCTGGGCGAGGCGCACCAGCGCGTCATAGAGCGCAAGGTTGCCGTGCGGGTGGTACTTGCCCATCACATCGCCGGTGATGCGCGCGCACTTCTTGAACCCGCTGGCCGGATCGAGCTTGAGCCCGCGCATGCCCCACAGCAGCCGGCGGTGGACCGGCTTCAGCCCGTCGCGCAGATCGGGCAGCGAGCGCGCCGTGATCGTGGACAGCGCATAGACGAGATACCGTTCCGATAACGCGCTGTCGAACGGGGCATCGACGATCGCGTCGAACTCGTCTTTTCCGTCTTCGATGATATCGACCATGCGCTTCGGCCTAGCAGCGGCACGGCTGGCGGGACAGGGCGGAACCGGCGCATTTCACGGCGATTTCCACGACGACGAATTCCACAGATGGAGGTCCCCATGCCCAAACGCGTCCTGATCCTCGCCACCGACGGCTTCGAGCAGTCCGAACTGACCGGCCCGCGCGACCGGCTCGACCGGGCCGGCTTCGAAACCGTCATCACCAGCCCGAAGGATGGCGAGATAAGAGGCTGGCAGCACGGTGACTGGGGCGACACCGTCAAGGTCGACCTCGAACTCGATGAAGTGTCGGTCGGAGACTACGACGCGCTGCTGCTGCCCGGCGGGGTGATCAACCCCGACAAGCTGCGGATGGACGAAAAGGCGATAGCCTTGGTCAAGGCATTCGCCGAGAACGGCAAGCCGATCGCCGCGATCTGCCACGGCCCGTGGCTGCTCGCCGAAGCCGGACTGGTCGACGGCAAGACCGTGACCGGCTGGCCTTCCATCCGCACCGACCTAAAGAACGCCGGTGCCAACGTCGTCGACAAGGAAGTCGCGATCGACGGCAACCTCATCACCAGCCGCAAGCCGGATGATATCCCGGCATTCTCCGATGCCCTGGTCACGGCGTTGCAAGACGAGAATGTCGATGAGCCCGCCTAAGCCGTCCGCGTGATCAGGTAGCTCTCGTCACAGAACCACAGCCCGCCGTGCTTCTTGAGCGCGGCGCGCGTGCCGTCGAGATAGGCGGAGGTGGTCATGGCCTGGGCAAGACGTTCGTCCTCGATCTGGGCGACGTAGGTAGCGGCATTCCACGCGGCGAGCAGGGTCGAGGTGCCGATCATTGCCTCCTCGGCGTCGATCTCGTCGGGCAGCGTGTGCATGTGATAGCGGAACAACGCCTGCTTGTCCGGCAGCGGATCGAATGTGAAGTTCCTCGCCTCGGATCCGAGCGCTTCGCGAGTCGCTTCGAGCAGCTCGCGACGCGAGCCGGTGAATGGATCTTCCTCAGGCCAGACGTGCTGCACGATTTCGAGCCCCGGATCGCCGCCGGCCGAATGGATGCCGAGCAATCGCCCACCGGGCCGCAGGGCGCGGGCCATCGGTGCAATCACCCTCCCGGCCTTGAACTTCGTTTCGGCGCGCAGGCGGTAGGGCTGGCTGGCGAGCACGAGATCGTAGTCGGCCCGCCCCTCCCCCGTCCGCGGGATCACCCGGTCGAGGATAAAGCGGCAGTCGTGGCGGTAGATCACCACCACCGTCGGCGTCTCGGGCAGCAGCACCCCGCTTTTCTCGCTGACCTTGGTGCGCCAGTGCTCGGCCATGAAATCGTGGAGGTCGAGGATCTGGCGTTCGAATTCGGCCGCGGTCGAACCGGTGAGCGCAACCTCGTGCCACACTACGTCATCCACCGCGCCGGGCTTATGGCGCGCCATCCACGGCGCGTCGGCATAGGGCAGGTTGGTGACCGCGAGCACCGTCTCGGGATGCTCGAAAAAGCGGTCGGGCATCTTGTCGAGCGTCAGGCGGATATCCTCGAGGCTGATCTCCTTGGCGCCGATGTAGAACGGCATGCGCTCGAACTTGCGGTGCATCATGCGCAGGAAGCGCGCGAGCACGGTGCCGTCGCCCACGCCGGCGTCGAAAAAGCGCAAGGCCGGCGGCTGCGGATCGAGCGCATCGAGCTCGCGCGCCAACCGCTCGGCAATCACCGCCTTCTCCGAGCAGGTGTTGACGAACATCAGGTACTTCTGGCGATTGTCGTAGAAGCGGAAGTTCTGCTTCATTGTGCCCCCTCCCCTCACCCGCTTCTTCAGAAGCGTTGCGCGTCATGGCTCTCCACCGGAACCCTTACTTCGAGCCCGTCGAGTTCGGACGATAGCACGATTTGGCACGAAAGGCGGCTCGTGCGCACTGCGCCAGCGGCGAGGTCGAGCATGTCCTCCTCTTCCTCGCTAGCGGGCTTGAGCCGATCGAACCATTCGCGCGCGACAATCACATGGCAGGTCGAGCACGCCATCTGCCCTTCGCAAGTGCCTTCGAGCGGCATCCCGGCGGCTTGCCCCACTTCGAGCAGCGACACGCCTTCGGCGCCCTCGGCATCAACCTCGCCGCGGTCGCGGGTGACGAAGCGGACCTTGACCATCAGACGCCCTGCGCCGCCGCGCCCGCGTTGAGCAGTTCGGCGGCGCGCTCGATGTCGTCCATCGTGGTGTAGCGGCCGAAGCCGAGGCGGATCGAACTTTTCGCGTCTTCCCGCGAGAGGCCGAGCGCAGCGAGGATGCGGCTCGGCATCTTCGCTTCGCTGGCGCAAGCCGACCCGGCCGAGAAGCACACCTCGCGCACGTCGCTCATCAACCGTGCGACATCGAGGCCGGTGCGGCGGATGCTGAGGTTGCCGCGATGGCGCAGCGTGGCGCTGCCATTGAGTGCCCACGCGGCGAACAATTCCCGCGCGCGCGTCCACAGCGCGTCGATGTGGGCGGAATCTTCCTCGCGGTGGTCGACCATTGCCTGCGCCGCCGCGCCAAAGCCGGCACAGAGCGCCGGGCTGAGCGTGCCCGAGCGCAGGCCCGCTTCCTGCCCGCCGCCAGTGATGACCGGCTCAAGCGCGACGCCGTCGCGAACCCACAGCGCGCCAACGCCCTTGGGGCCATAGATCTTGTGGCCGGTGATCGCGATCATATCCGCATTCGCGGGCGGCTCGCACTTGCCCGCACCCTGCACCGCGTCGCACAGGAAGAGCGCGCCCACCCGGTGCGCCGCCTCGCCGATTTCTTCGACCGGCTGGACGGTGCCGATCTCGTTGTTGACCTGCATCACCGCGACCAGTCCCGTGCCGGCGGCAAGGTTCGGTTGCGACGCGGCGACGCCCTCGGCATCGATGGAGAGGATCGTAACCTCGGCGCTCACCGCCTCGACGGTGCGCAGGACCGCCGAATGCTCGATCGCCGAAAGCGCCATTGGTGCACCCATGCGGCCCGCCTCGCTGCCCCGGATCGCGAGGTTGATCGCCTCGGTGGCGCTGCCGGTGAAGATCACCTGCCCGCCCGGCGGAAACAGCGCGGCGACTTGATCGCGCGCGACTTCGACCGCCACTGCCGCCTGCCGCCCGAGCCGGTGCGAGGAATGGGGATTGCCGAAACCGTCCCCCTCCGCCCCCCCGAGCCACCGCAGCATGGCATCGCGCGCCTCGGGCGCGAGCGGGGTGGTTGCCTGGTTGTCGAGATAGATCACGCCGCGCCTAAATCCTGCCATGCTTCGCAGAACGCGTTAAGCTCCGCCTGGGTCGTGTTCCAGCCAATACTCACGCGAATCGCGCGGCCCGCCGTACCCTCGTCGATACCGAATGCCTCCAGCGCTCGGCTGCGCTTGAGCGTGCCCGAGGAGCACGCGCTCCCCGCCGAGATCGCGAAGCCCATCGCATCGAGCCTGATCAGCAGTGCGGCGGCGCTGAGCCGCTCATGTGCGACCGCGAGGATGTGCGAACATTGTGGGCCCAGGCGCAGCACCTCGCCACCCCGGCGCACGAGATCCCTGAACTCGAACCGGTCAGGATAGGACGTCGGCCAGCTCTCGATCCCGCCCGCTTCGAGCGCGGCGGCGAAGCCGAGCACGGCGGGCAGGTTCTCCGTCCCCGGGCGATAGCCCCGCTCCTGCCCCCCGCTTGGTTCGAGCATGGCGAAATCGCGCACCAGCAGCGCCCCGGTCCCGATCGGCCCGCCGAGCTTGTGCGCCGAGACGACGATCATGTCCGCATCGGGCAGCGGCAAGCGCCCCGCCGATTGCGAACAGTCGGCAAGAAACAGCCCACCCGCGCCGCGCACGCGCATGACGATACTTGCATCGTCATGCGGCAGCAGCACGGTGCCGGTTTCCGAGTTGATCGATTGGACCGCGACGACCGCCCGTCCGGGCTCTGCCAAGGCGCTGTCCAGTGCGGCGAGATCGACGGCGCCTTCGGAAATCGGCAGGACACCCGCGCCCGGAGCCGCGCGAAATACCGAATCGTGCTCGACCGCGCTCACCAGCCGCCGTTCGGCCTTGGCCTGGCCGAGCCCGATCGCCAGCGCTTCGCTCGCGCCAGAGGTGAAGATGACTTCCCCTTCCCAGCCGAGCGCCGCTTTGACGCGCGCCCGGGCATCCTCAAGCGCGGCCCTCGCCGCTCGCCCCTCGGCATGCGGACTCGACGGATTGGCCCAGGTCCGGAATCCGCGCCGCATCGCTTCGGCTGCTTCGGGCCGCAACGGCGTGGTCGCGGCGTGATCGAGATATATGCGGGTCATTCCGTGGGAATTGCGAAAAAGGGACAGCAACCTATATAGCCGCCAACTTCCGCGCGCCAGCCGCGCACGTGCCGCATCCCATTCGAAAGTTCCGACAAGCCTATGCCATCAGTCATTTTTCCCGGACCCGAAGGTCGCCTGGAAGGCCGCTTCTCCCCCGCTCCGCGTCCGCGCGCGCCCGTGGCTATGATCCTCCATCCGCATTCGCAGGGGGGCGGCACGATGAATGACCGCATCGTGCAACAGCTCTACAAGACCTTCACTGACCGCGGCTTCGCAACTTTGCGGTTCAATTTCCGCGGCGTCGGCCGCAGTCAGGGTAGCTTCGACAACGGCATCGGTGAGCTCTCCGACGCGGCCTCCGCGCTCGACTGGGTCCAGGCGATCCATCCGGAAGCGCAGACGACCTGGATTGCGGGTGTCAGCTTCGGCGCGCTGATCGGCATGCAGTTGCTGATGCGCCGCCCGGAGATCCGCGGCTTCATCTCGATCGCCCCGCCGGCGAACATGTACGATTTCTCGTTCCTCGCGCCTTGCCCTGCGTCGGGCATCTTCATCCAGGGCGCGGCGGATACCGTGGTGCAGCCGATCGCCGTGCAGAAGCTGGTCGACAAGCTGCGCACGCAGAAGCACATCACGATCCATCACGAGGAAATCCCCCGCGCCAACCACTTCTTCGAGAACGAGATCGAGGAACTGATGAACGCGACCAACAACTACCTCGATTTCCGGCTTTCGCCCGATTGCCCGATCAAGTGAGATAACCTGCCGCGCGGCATCGCGCGGCGAGTTGTCACGTTCTCCCCTGAAGCCTCTGCGGCTTCGCACCTCCGCGAGCGCCTGGTCTTCCTTAGTCTTCGCGCTCCTTTGCGCAGACAGGCCCGGCTCGCCTCCGCCAGCGCTGAATCCCGCGCAAGCATAAGCTTGCCAACGTCGATCAATCGTGAGACGATATAGTATACCATAAAAAGAGAGGAGCTGTTTCAATGGCCTATCTCGACACCCAACCCCTGGGCCGCCGGCTCGCAAGCCTTGGCACCGCCGGCATCATCGAGCTGGCGATCGGTACTGCATTGATTGCCGGTCTGTCGGTTACCATCGTTCCACGCGAGAGCGCGCCGCAAATCAAGGCGACCAATATTCCCGACACGGTCCCGCCATCGCCCGAGCCACAGGCGAGCGCGATGCCGATCGATACCGTGCCGACCGCGCCCGAGCCGCGGATCGATGTGCGCGACACCCCCACGGTGCTGCCCAGCCCCACCACCAGCGAAGCATGGTGGGAATCCACCGCCACGAGAATGGACCCCGGCCCCACACCCACCATAGAGCCGAGCCCGCGCATCCTGCCCGCGTCGCCGAAACCGGCAAACAATCCTGCAAGCTGGATCACGACCCGCGATTACCCGGCGCGCGACTTGCGCGAAGGAAACCAGGGGACAACGCGCTTCCGCGTGGTCGTCGGCAGCGACGGACGGGCGAAGGCATGCGAATTGACCGGATCGAGCGGCTCGGCCTCGCTCGATAAAGCGGCGTGTGACAACGTCATGCGGCGCGCGAGGTTCGAAGCCGCCACAGATGAAACGGGCGCCAAGGTCGTTGGAACCTACGCCAGTTCGGTGAGATGGCAGATTCCGCGCTGAGGGTCAGTCGCGGCTGAGCTCGGCGGCCTTGTCGATCGGGACGCCGCCTGATTGGTCGGGAAGCGTCCAGATCGCGATGTTGATCAGCATCACCACCGCCAGCAGCAACATCAGCCCTGCCTGTTTCCTTGCCCGCAGCTTGACCCACAGGAATGCGGCCCCGGCAATCAACGCCAGCGCCGCAAGCATCACCACCGAAAGGATCGTCTCCATGCGCCGACCATGGCGTCGGCATCCGTGATCGGCAAGGCCATCCCGGTGCGCGCAGCTAACACTGCTTACTCACGCAACATGTTGCGCCGTGCGGAATGCTACCGTGCGACCGGGGCAACCCCGGGTCACAATCGCCGCCTAAAACATCGTCATGCTGGCGGATCAAGACCGGCGGATTCCGAGACACCGGCCGAAGGCCAGCCGAAAATGCCGGAGCGGAAGGAGCCTAGGCCGCCTGCGGGGCCGCCTGCCGCACGCCCTCATCGACGTGAGCTTCGAATTCGGCGAAGTTGTCGACGAACAGCTGCATCAGCTTCTCGGCGGTGCGGTCGTATTCGTCCTTGTCCGCCCAAGTCGAGCGCGGATCGAGGATCGCGCTGTCCACGCCCGGCACGGAGACCGGCACGTCGAAACCGAAGTTCGCGTCCTTGCGGAACTCGGCATCGTTGAGCGTGCCGTCGAGCGCCGCGTTGAGCAGCGCGCGGGTGGCCTTGAT
>CAYNXB010000045.1:0-21414 GCA_964401045.1 uncultured Sphingomonadaceae bacterium
TCGCCTGCTGTTCCTCCGCGAAGAACTGCTGATGGTGGTCGAGCGCAGGCCCGGCGGCGTGGAGGGCAACGGCCGCGACACCATCGCCCGCCTTCTGGAACAGCTCAACGCGAAGCAGGCGCGCGACGATGCGTTCACCGCCGAACTGGAATTCGATGACGAAGCCCGCCTGATGCTCGAGCGCGAGAACCTGTCGCTCGCCAGCATCCCGGCGGACGGGGCGTTCGTTCGGCTGCGGCGGGCGGCAAACCACGCGCTCGGCGGGACGGTGCGGCGGGTTGAGGAAATTCATCCGGACAACGTCGATCTCGCTCGCCGGGCAATGCGACTGCTGCGGCTCGACGTCGCCGGGATGGACCTGATCCTTCCCGATGTGACCCGCTCGTGGCGGGAGACCGGCGGGGCGATCTGCGAAGTGAACGCTCAGCCAACCCTAGGCGACCCGACGAGGCGGGACCTCTACAAGGAAATCCTGCAACAGATGATGCCGCACGGCGGGCGCATCCCCGTCGTGCTGGCAGTCGGCGTGCTCGATGACGCGATAACGGGCGGTCTCGCCGGGCAAATGCCCGGCCTTGCGGTGGTCGACGCGAACGGCGCACGACGCGGCGGGAAGCCCCTGTCGCTGGCCGGCGCCTCCTGGGCGCATGCGTGCCAGGCGCCCCTATACGATCTGGACACCGAGGCCGCGCTATTCGTTCTCGATCCCGGGCAGCCGATCGCGCTGGCATCGCCCGCCGATCGCTATTCCGCCTCCTTCGTGCTCGAACCGCTCGAAGAGATCGCGCCATCGCTGGTGCACCTGCTCCGCCGCGCCGCCCGGGTATGGACGGTGGCCGCGACAGGTCCGGCGCTCGAACGCGCCGGTCTTGGTTTCGAAATACTGTCTGAGAAGAATATCGCGCGCGCACTGGCTGCCGCGCTGCGCGGTGAGGCTACTACGTCTGCCGCCAGGAAAGTACCTGACCCGCGTGAAACGGCACCACGGGCACGCCGCAAGCGTCGATGACTTCGGGCACGCGATGCTCGGCGCGTTCCAGCGTAACGGTGCCTTCGTTGAGCGGCAGGCGGTAGAACCGCGGGCCGTTTTCGCTGGCGAAGGCCTCGAGCTTGTCGAGCGCGCCTTCCTCCTCGAACACCGCCGCATAGCTCTCCAGCGCAAACGGCGCATTGAAGATGCCCGCGCAGCCGCACGAGGATTCCTTTGCCGCCTTGTCGTGCGGCGCGCTGTCGGTGCCCAGGAAGAACTTGGGCGAGCCCGAAGTTGCTGCCGCGCGCAGCGCCAGCCGGTGCCGCTCACGCTTGGCGACAGGCAGGCAGTAGGCGTGCGGACGCAAGCCGCCCGCAAACATGGCATTGCGGTTGATGTGCAGGTGCTGCGGGGTGATCGTGGCCGCGATGCTGTCACCCATCGCCTCGACGAACTGGACCGCATCGCGGGTGGTCGCGTGCTCGAACACCACGCGCAGCTCGGGCAAGTCGTCGAGCAGCGGGGCGAGAACGCGTTCGATGAACACCGCCTCGCGATCGAACACGTCCACCTCGGGGTCGGTCACTTCGCCGTGGACGCACAGCGGCAGGCCGATCGCCGCCATCCGCTCGAGTACAGGGCGGATGTTGCCGATGTCGGTCACGCCGTTGGCCGAGTTGGTCGTGGCCCCCGCCGGATAGAGCTTGGCGGCGGTGAACACCCCGTCCGCCGCGCCGGCCGCGAGATCGTCAGGGTCGGTGCTGTCGGTCAGGTAGCAGGTCATCAACGGCGTGAAGTCCGCCCCCTCCGGCACCGCGGCGAGAATCCGCTCACGATAGGCGGCCGCGAGCGCCGCGCTCGTCATCGGCGGCGAGAGGTTCGGCATCACGATTGCGCGGGCGAACTGGCGGGTGGTGTGCGGCAGCACGCCGGACAGCAAAGCGCCGTCGCGCAAGTGGACGTGCCAGTCGTCGGGCCGGCGGATAGTGATGCTCTGCATGCCCTTCCCTTAAGCGCGCGCGGCCCTATCTGTCACCCATGGCCGCCACCCGTCTTTTCTCACGCGCGATCGTTCGCCTCTCGCCGCTCGAAGATGGCGAGGACGTCGCGGGATTCCTCCAGGGGCTCGTCACCAATGACGTTACCGGCGCGCTACCGGTGTGGTGCGGGCTGCTTACCGCGCAAGGCAAGGCGCTGTTCGATTTTCTTGTCTGGCCCGGCGGCAACGACCTGCTGCTCGATTGCGAGGCTGACGCGGCGGACGAGCTGGTCAGGCGCCTGTCGCTCTATCGCCTGCGGCGCAAGATCGGCATCGCGCGCGACGACAGCGTCGCGGTCCACTGGCACGCCGAGCTGGGTGACGGCGGCGCGCCCGATCCGCGCCTCGGCGATCTTGGCCAGCGGTGGGTGGTCGAAGTCGAGGATAGCGACGCTCCCGCCGACGAGGAGTGGCTCAGGCACCGGCTGCGCCTTGGCGTGCCCGAAGGCCGCGCCGAACTCGGTGACATCCTGTGGCTCGAGGCCAACGCCATCGAGCTCCACGGCGTGAGCTTCGACAAGGGCTGCTACGTCGGCCAGGAAAACACCGCGCGGATGAACTGGCGCCAGAAGGTCAACCGGCGGCTGGTGGTGGTGCCTCTCGACCGCTCGGACGAGAGCCGGCGCAAGGCCGCCTATCCCCAGCTTGGCCTGGCGGTCGACCACGTGCGGGTGGAGAACATCGATCCCGCGCTGGCGCCGGCCTGGCTGACCGATTCGCTCGCATGATGACCGTCCCTACTCCCAACGACCTTGAGATCACGGTGCGCGACCGCCGCTTCGGCCGCGGTGCGGCGGCGAAGCGCTGGTGGCTCGACGGCGATCCGGTGGCGAGCTGCTGGTTCACTGCTCTGTCGCTTACCTTCCCGCGCGGCGAGGCGTTCTTCATCGAAGCAGTACGCGCCAACCGCGAAGGCGCCCCTCCCCGGCTCGAGGCCGAGATTCGCGCCTTCGTCCGCCAGGAGGCGAATCACTCGCGCGAGCACATCGTCTTTAACCGCGCAGCCGAGGCGGCGGGCTACGACGTCAGCGCGATCGACCGGCACGTTGCCTCGCTGATCGAGGAGGCCAACGGACGCCCGCCGATCGCGCGCCTCGCGGTGACCATGGCGCTCGAGCATTTCACCGCCATGTTCGCGCACGATTTCCTCGCCAATTCGGAGCAGTTCGTGCGCTCGGAAGTCGAGCAGGCCGAGCTGTGGCGCTGGCACGCTGCCGAGGAGATCGAGCACAAGGGCGTGGCTTACGACACCTGGCTCCACGCGACGCGCGACTGGCCGCGCTTCCGCCGCTGGGGGGTGCGTTCGCTGGTGATGCTCAACGTGACCAAGCGCTTCGTCTCGCACCGTACGCGCGATGCGCTCGACCTGCTGGCGCAGGACGGCCTCGGCCGCGGCGAGGCCCGCCGACGACTGTTGTGGTATCTCTTTGGCACCCCGGGCGTCTTACGTCGCATTTTTCCCGCATGGCTCGGGTTCTTCCGGCCGGGCTTCCATCCCTGGAACACCGACGATCGCGCGCTGATCGCTCGCTACGAGAGCGATTATGCAGCGGCCGTGATGCCGGCGGAGTAATCCAGATCCTCCCCCTTCGCGGGAGGGTGAGGATTACGCGGCGCGCATTTGACCGCCTTCTTCGGCGACTTCCGCCTCGACCAGCTCCGCCACGAAGCGCCGCGCGAGCACCAGGTCGCCGCCACGCGCACGACATTCCATCGGGCGGATCTCGCCAGTCTCGACGAAGCCCGCCTTGCGAAGCACGCGCCCGGCGCGCGGGTTGTCGAGGAAGTGTCCGGCATGGAGCCGCTTGTAGCCGAGCGCTCGGGCGACTTCGCGCAGAGCGCGCACCGCCTCGGTGGCATAGCCGTGCCCCCAATGCGGGCGTGCCAGCCAATAGCCGAGGGAGGCCTCGCCGTCCTCATCGTGCACGCTGGCGACGCCGATCAACGGTGCGCCAGGCTCGTCGGGAAGCGTGATTGCGAAGCGCGGGTATGCCGGGTTCGGCAGCATGGTCACGAATTCGCGCGCGTGTGCCTTGCGGTAAGGCCACGGCGCGCGGGCGAGCATGGTCGCCACGCCCTCATCGCAGATACCACGATAGACAGCCTGCCAGTCCTCGGCGAATACCGGCCTCAGAAACAGGCGTTCACTGCGGTGGAACATCATACTCGCTCCCTTCGCACCGCCCCCGCAAAGGCCCGTGAAGGCTTTGCGTGACGGCTTCATTGCGAGGGAGACTAAAAAAGGGAGACGGGCCGGCCCCATCTCCCTCGACTTTGCCGGATTGGTTCCGGCGGGGGGCCATCCCGGTGGATGACCCCTTCCTTGGATCATCCGATTATTCGGCTGCGACTGCCATAATGTCGACCGACACGAACTTGCGGCCGAGCTTGCCTTCGTGGAATCGCACGCGGCCAGCGTCGAGCGCGAACAGGGTGTGATCCTTGCCCATGCCGACGTTGGCGCCCGGGTAAACCCGAGTGCCGCGTTGCCGCACGATGATGTTGCCGCCGATGACCTGCTCGCCACCGAACTTCTTCACGCCGAGGCGCCGGCCGGCCGAGTCGCGGCCGTTGCGGGACGAACCGCCTGCTTTCTTATGTGCCATCTCGCCTTACCTCTTACTTCTTCGCCGCCGGCTTCTTGGCCGGGGCTTTCTTCGCCGGAGCGGCCTTGTCGGCGGCCGGCTTGTCTTCCTTCTTTGGCGCAGCGGCCTTCTTGGCCGGGGCCTTCTCAGCCTTCGCTGCGGGCGCCGCGTCCTTGACCGGCTCGGCCTTCTGCAGCGTCTCGCTGGTGTTCACGTCGGCACCCTTGGCCGGCTCGGCCGCCTGCGCCTTGGGAGCTTCCTCGGCCTTGGCCGGAACAGCCTTCTTGGCGGCGGCCTTGCTATCGCCGACCGCGACGATGCGCAGCAGCGTCAACTGCTGACGGTGCCCCGCCTTGCGGCGATAGTTGTGCCGGCGGCGCTTCTTGAACACCACGACCTTTTCGCTCTTGGCCTGGGCGATGATCTCTGCCGACACAGTCACCTTGGCCGCGTCCTGGATATCGCCGCCGTCGCCTGCGAGCAGGACGTCACCGAGCGTGATCGTGTCACCCGCCTCACCGGCGAGCTTCTCGACCGCGATCTTGTCTCCTGCGGCGACGCGATACTGCTTGCCGCCAGTGCGCACGATAGCGAACATGGTCCTAATCTTCCAATCTCATGCTGTTCCGCCTCTCCCATGAGAGAAGCGCCGCGCGCCCATATATGGGCTAGCGGAAAGGCGGTCCCGTTAGGCGAAGGCCGCTTTCCTGTCAACGCTCGCCAACTACGAAATTGCGCCATCGGGCAACTTCCATCGCCGTGTGAAATCGGTATTGCATCATGCGTGCGCAAGTCCTCCCTCGCCTTGACCGTCGCGGCACTGCTGGCAGGCTGCGCGAGCCCAGGGCGCTATCCGTCGCTCGCGGTCCGCGATGCGGAGCGCGTGACCGGCACTCTCCAGCCGGCGGAAGCCGAGCCCTACGTTCCGCCGGCGACTCCGGCCGAGACGCTCGATCTGATCGGCCGGCTTTCCTCCGACGCGCAGGCCGCGCATCAGACGTTCCTGGCCGCGGTCGAAAAGGGACGCGGAACGATCGCCGCGGGCAGTCGCTCCGCGGAAGGCAGCGACGCCTGGTCCAGGGCGCAAATCGCGCTTGCCGAGCTCGAAGCGAGCCGCAGCCAGACGATGATCGCGCTCGCCGAGCTCGACCGCCTCTACGTCGATGCCCAGCTCGCGGCGGGGGAGCTGGAGCGGATCTCCGCTGCACGCGACGCGGTGAGCGCACTGATCGAAAGCGAAAGCCAGACTATCGACGGCTTGCGGAGCAGCGGGTGAAGCTCGACTGCGCATCGTGTCCGGTGCGCGAGCGGGCCGCCTGCGCCTCGTTGAGCGAAGACGAGCGTACCGCGCTCGCCCGCGCCGGCCGCACGCGCATCCTGAAGCGCGGCGAGACCTTGTTCACCGCCGGCGACGACAACGACGCCTGCGCCACGCTGATCGAGGGCGCGCTCAAGATCGCCGGCACTGACGAGGACGGCACCGAGCACATCCTCGCGCTGATCCACCCGGCCGGCTTCGTGGGCGAGCTGTTCCAGCCGTTTGCGCATCACGACGTGGTGGCACTCACCGGTAGCCGGCTGTGCGTGTTCGCGCGCTCGGAGATGGAGGATGCGCTCCGCCGCCATCCCGCTCTCGCCCAGGCGCTGCTGCGCCGCTCTCAGGAAGACTTGCATGAGAGCCGGAAATTGATGGCGCTCGCCGCCCGGCGCGGCGCGATCGAGAAGATCGCCGCGCTAGTCATGGAGCTGGCGCAGGCGGCGAGCCAATCGTCGTGCCATCCCGCCGCCAGCTTCGATCTTCCGCTGACTCGCGGGGAAATCGCGGCCTTGCTCGGGCTGACGATCGAGACGGTCAGCCGCTCGCTGACCGCGCTCGAAGACGACGGGCTGATCCGCCGCAAAGGCGCGCGCGGAATCGAACTGATCGACCCCGCGCGGCTGGAGGAGAAGGCGGGCGCTGCCCCGCAGACGACCTGATCAGCGTGCGAACGCCACGATCGTCATGACCGCCATCCCCCAGCACAGCACCAGCGCCGGCATGATCAGCATCTGGACTGCCGCGTCGCGCGCCGTGCACACGCCGGTGTAGGTCTGGATGCCTTCGCTCGCGAACCGGCTCAGCGTCCTGGCGCCCGGGCGGTGCGCCGGCCCCATCCGGACCCACTGCGCCGGCACCGCGAAGAACATCGTGATGAACACCACGATGATGCCGATCGGCACGATCAGGTTACGGGTGGCAAGGCCGATGGCCATCACCGCGACGAACCCGAAGAACAGCGCCGCCATCGCCGCATATATCGCAGTCGGCACCTCGAAGCCGCGGTCGACGTCGACCTGGTGGCGCGGGTGCGCGGCTACTGGCAGTTCGGCATGGATGATCGCCTGTTCGGCGACGAGCTGGCGGGTTCGTTTCTCGGCCATCGATCTTGCTCCCTGGTGTGAGCAAGCGAATCGCACATCGGCGCGGCCTACGCTTTGACGGGGATCAAACTTTCCAGCGGGCGAGGTCGGAATGGTCCTCGGCCCGCGGTTCGATCCAGCGCCATTCGCCGCCGCGCTTCTCGCGCTTCCAGAACCAGGCGTCGCTCTTGAGGTGATCCATCGCGAAATCGACCGCGTCGATCGCGCCACGGCGATGGCGGGCGCAGGCGGATACCAGCACGATCGGCTCACCCGGGCGCATCTCGCCCACGCGGTGGACGATCAGGATGCCCATCAGCCCGAACCGCGCGAGCGCCTCGTCGGCAAGCGCATTCATGCCCGGCAAGGTCAGCGGTTCGTAATGGCTTAGCTCGAGAGCCTCGACGTCGTCGTCGCTGCGCACTTCGCCGACGAAAGTACAAACGCCACCGAGCCCCGGATGCGCGTTGGTGAACGGGCCGATCAGCGCGCCCGGGACGAACGGTTCGGCGATCAGGCGCACGTCCTTCACCATGTCAGCCGCCGCTGACGGGCGGCAGCAGCGCGATCTCGTCGCCATCGTTCGCGCTCAGCGCGGTCTTGTCCGCCAGCACGGTGCCGTTGAGCGCCAGTTTGACCTTGTCCCCCTGCGCCGCCTCGCCCAGCGGGCCGGGCAGCGAAGCGAGCAACCCTGCCCAGTCGAGCGGGCCGGTCACGTCCTTCTCAGGCGCGGCGGCAAGATCGGCGAGTTTGCCGAGGAACACGAGCTTGACCGGCATCCGGTCAGCCTCCGGTGAGCGACATGTGGCGCGGCTGTGCAGGCGCGGCACCGCGTTCGATGCGGAAGTGATGCCGCTCGGGCTTGATCCGCATCGCCTCGTCGAGCGCAGCGGCGAGCGCCTCGTCCGGCGCCTCGGACCGCAGCGCGGCTCGCAGGTCGACCTTCTCCGCGCCACCCAGGCAGGCGTAGAGCTCGCCAGTCGCGGTCACGCGGATGCGGTTGCAGCCGGCGCAGAAGTTGTTGGTCAGGGGGGTGATGAAGCCCAGCCGACCGCCGGTTTCGGCGACGTCCACGTAGCGCGCGGGGCCGCCGCTGGCGTGATCCGACGGCGTCAGGGTCCAGCGCTTGTCGAGTTCTTCGCGGACGATCGAAAGCGGCAGGTAGTGCTCGCTGCGATCTTCCTCAATCTCGCCCAGCGGCATGATCTCGATCAGGGTGATCTCGTGGCCGTGCGCGTGAGCCCACTGGATAAGTTGCGGGATTTCGCGCTCGTTGAGGCCCTTCAAGGCCACCGTGTTCAACTTGACCTTGAGGCCCGCTTCCTTGGCGGCAGCGAGTCCTTCGAGCACCTGGTTCAGCCGATCGCGGCGCGAGAGGCGCTGGAATAGCTCCGCGTCGAGCGTGTCGAGCGAAACGTTGATCCGCCGGACACCCGCCGCGGCCAGATCGTCCGCGAACTGCGCAAGCTGGGTGCCATTGGTAGTCAGGGTCAGCTCGTCGAGGCCCCCGGAATCATTCGTGCCGATCTTCCGCCCGAGGGCCTGGACCAGCTCGATCATGTCGCGGCGGACCAGCGGCTCCCCGCCCGTCAGGCGGATCTTGCGGATACCGCGGCCGATCATCGCCAGCGACAGCTTGTGCAGCTCCTCGAGGCTGAGCACGTCCTTCTTCGGCAGGAACTGCATCCGCTCGGGCATGCAGTAAGTGCACCGCAAGTCGCAGCGATCCGTCACCGAAAGGCGCAGGTAACTGATCCGCCGATTGAAGGCGTCGACTAGAGGCTGGCAGCTCATGACCGTTATCTAGTCCTTTTCCGCCGATTTGCCATCCACTGCGAGAAGCTGCCCCGTGACGCCGGGCGCGGACGCCAGCCAGTCGAGCGTCGCGGCGATTGCTTCGTTATCGTCGCCAGCAATGCCGTTGACGCGCTTGGGGGCGGCTTCGCGCGCCAGATCCTGCACAGCGGCAAGCCGCCAGCCGCGGTGGTCGTAGGGCGCGGCGGGAAAGACGACGGCTGTGTCCTCAGCGCGCGCCGCCGCGCGCACTTGCGGCAGCCACGCTTCGTAAAATGCCTCCGCCGCGTCGAGCGTCGCCGCGGGCAGGCCTTCGACACGCAGCACGGCCTGCCCCATCAGCGCCGCTCACGCCGAAGCGTGATGCCGATCTTCTCGTCCGCTTCGCTCAGGGCAAGCTTGACGATCTTGACCGTCACCGCCTCGATCCGCGCATCCTGCAGGAACAGCGTCTCGCACACGTGATCGGCGACCGCCTCGATCAGCTTGAAGTGCCTGTCGCCGAGCGCTGCCGAACACGCGAACTTCAGGTCCATGTAGTTCTTGCTCGCATCGAGCGACGTATCGGCGTCGTAATGCGGGATCGGTTTGAGTTGCACCTGCACGGTGAAGCGCAGGGGCTGCGGCTTGCCGGTCTCTTCCGAGAAAATCCCGGTGTGGACCATGTGCTCGAAATCGGCGAGCTCGAGGATCAGCGAATCGCTCATGCGGCGCCCCTAGCCGTTGCGCCAGCGCGCGAAAATGGCGGTTGGCAGCAAGCGGCCACCCTCCCCTTCCTCGCGCACGGCCAGATCGCCGTGCTCGATCGTGCCCGGCAGGTCCGCGAAATGCTCCATCAGCAGGCCGGCGAGGGCGAGACTGCTCATCCGCACCGCATAGACGGTGAGGAACAGGAAGCGGCTGTCGGGATCGAGCAGCAAGCGGCAATCGGCGATCAGGCCCGGCAGGTGTTCTTCGAGCCGCCACACCTCGCCGTCCGGCCCGCGGCCGAACTTGGGCGGATCGAGGATAATCCCGTCATAGCGCTTTTCGCGCCGTACCTCTCGCGCGGCGAACTTGGCCGCGTCGTCGATCAACCAGCGGACCGGCCGTTCGATCATGCCCGAAAGCGCCGCGTTTTCGCGCGCCTGAGCGACTGACTTCTTCGACGCATCGACATGGGTGACCGGGCCGCATTTACTCAGCGCGAGCGTGCCGACACCGGTGTAACCGAACAGGTTGAGGGTGCTTGCATCAGGCCCAAGCTGCGCGCGCATCCACTCCCACACAGGCGCCATGTCCGGGAAGAACCCGAGATGGCGGAATGGCGTGCATTGCGCGGTGAAGCGCACTTCGTCCCAGACGAGCGGCCAACCGTCACGCGGAACCTCGCCGGCGAATTGCCACCTGCCGCCGCCATCCTCATCCGAACCGGGAACGAACTCGCCGTCCGCGTCCCACTCGGCAAGGCGCGGCGACCACAGCGCCTGCAGCTCGGGGCGGATGAAGCGATAGGGGCCGTAGCGTTCGAGCTTGCGGCCGTTGCCACTGTCCACAAGGCCGTAATCGGCCCAGCCCGCGCCTTCCATGACCAGCGGTTGGAGAGCCAGGTCGGCCATCAGGAGGACGGCGTCGCATGCTCCGCGACGAAGGCGGCGACCGCGGCGTAATCGCCGGGCAGGTCCACGCAGCTTTCCTCGCGCGCAAACAGATCGCCGACTCGCGAGGGGAGCGGCGGGCGCATCCCCGTCGCGCGTTCGACCGCATCGGCGAACTTGGCCGGATGCGCGGTGGCGAGCGTCACCATAGGCACATCGGCCGGCAGGTCTTGCAGCCGCGCGGCGTGGAGCCCGATCGCGGTATGCGGATCGATGACCTCGCCGCAGCTCTCGTAGGCCCAGCGCATTGCCTGGCTGGTTTCGTCGGCATCCGCGCGCGCGCTCGCGAACAGCGCCGACGCGCCTTCGCGCTGTGCGTTGGTTAGCTGCATCGCCTTGCTCGCCTCGAAGCCGCGCATCTGATCGGCGAGCGCAGTGCCATCGCGGCCTCCGACGTCGAACAGCAGCCGTTCAAAGTTCGAGCTGACCTGGATGTCCATTGAGGGCGCGGCGGTCGGCACGACGGTGCCGGCGGAATAGTCGCCGCTCGACAGCGCACGATGGAGGATGTCGTTGACGTTGGTCGCAACGATCAGCCGCTCGATCGGCAGACCCATCCGCGCCGCGACATGGCCGGCGAACACGTCGCCGAAATTGCCGGTCGGCACGGAGAACGCAACCTTGCGCGCAGGTGCGCCGAACTGGAGCGCAGCGGCGAAGTAATAGACCACCTGCGCCATCAGCCGCGCCCAGTTGATCGAATTGACCGCGCTGATGCGGAAACGGCCGGTCATCGCGGTATCGCCGAACATCCGTTTCACCATCGCCTGGGCGTCGTCGAAGCTGCCCTCGATTGCGATGTTGTGGACATTGGGCGCGCGCACGGTGGTCATCTGGCGCCGCTGGACGTCGCTCACCCGGCCTTTCGGGTGGAGCATGAAGATATCGATCCGATCGCGCCCGGCAACCGCGTCGATCGCGGCGGAGCCGGTGTCGCCCGAAGTCGCGCCGACGATCGTCAGGCGTTCATCCCGCTTCGACAGGAATTCCTCGAACAGCAGGCCAAGCAGTTGCAGCGCCACATCCTTGAACGCCAGCGTCGGGCCGTGGAACAGTTCGAGGAGCCACTGGCGCTCATCGAGCTGGACCAGTGGCGTAACCGCCGGATGCGAGAAGCGGCCATAGGCTTCCCGGCACAGCTCGAGCAGGCGTTCCCGCGCCAGGCTATCGCCGACGAACGGTTGCATCACACGCGCGGCAAGCTCGGCGTAGGGCAAGCCCGCCATCGCGGCGATTTCGGGTTCGGAAAACCGCGGCCATTCGCGCGGGACATAGAGCCCGCCATCGGCAGCCAGGCCGGCGAGCGTCGCGCCTTCGAAATCGAGCGTCGGGGCGCTTCCTCGGGTAGAGACGTAATCCATCGTGGCGGGGGTTAGCGGCGCGCCAACCCGCCCGCAAGGAAGCGGGCGTTTAGCGCGCTATCGCTACGCTACTTGAGCGCGGCGGCAGGGGCAAAGCTCTCGCTTTCCTCGAGCTCGCGCTTCAGGCGCAGCAGCCCTGCCGCCGCACCGGCGGCATGCGGCCCGATCCACCGTTCGTGGATCGCCTGGATCGGCGTGGCGACGAAGTGATTGAACCGTTCCCGCCCCTTGCGCACTGGCACCACCAGCCCGGAATCCTCGAGCACCCGCAAGTGCTGCATCACCGTGCAGCGGTCACGCTCAGGGAAACAGGCGCACAGTTGCGTGGTGGTGAGGGGGCGCAGCTTGAGCTCATCGCAGATCGCCCGGCGCAGCGGGTTGGCTAGCGCCTTGAACACCCGATCTGTCGTTTCATCGTTTGACATGTTGTATTTTTATAACATAAAATCCGGCGATGCAAGGAGTCGAGTCGATGGAGCTCAGGTATCGCGTGTTCGCCTATATCTCGAAGCCGGTGCACGATGTGTTCGAGGCGGTGGCCGATCCCGCGCAGCTCTCCGAATATTTCACCACCGGCGGCGCCAAAGGCCGGCTCGAAACGGGCGCGACGGTGACGTGGGATTTCGCCGACTTCCCCGGCGCGTTCCCGGTGGAGGTGATCGAGGTGGTTCCCGACGAGCGCATTGTGCTGGAGTGGAAGGCCAACGAGCCGGGCACCGACTACCGCGTGACAGTCACGATGGCCTTCAAGCCAACCGACGACGGCCGCACGCTGGTCGAGATTGCCGAGGAAGGCTGGCACGAGACGCCCGCCGGCCTTTCCGGGAGCTACGGCAACTGCATGGGTTGGTCGCAGATGGTCGCGGCGCTCAAGGTGTGGGTCGAACATGGCATCAACATGCGCGAAGGGATGTACAAGTAATGCCCAAGTCCGCCCTGCCCTTCCTGATGTTTCAGGGGACCGCCGAGGCCGCGATCGACTTCTATCGTGACGCGATCGACGCCGAAGTGAATGGGATCGAACGTTACGGTGAGAACGAGCCAGTTGCCGCCGGCGCCCTCAAATCCGCGCGGCTGACAGTCTGCGGGCAGGAGGCAATGATCTACGACAGCCCGCCGATGCACGATTTCGGTTTTACCCCATCGTTCTCGTTCTTCGTCGAGTGCGCGGACGAGGACGAAGTGCGCCGCCTCGCCGCCACATTCGCGGACGGCGGGCACACCCTGATGGGCGTCGGCAACTACGGCTTCAGCCGCCTCTATGCCTGGGTTGCCGATCGCTTCGGCATCTCTTGGCAGTTCAACTGCGCCTGACGCCGTCCGCTTCGCGCCGGCGTTTCCGGAGCGCCAGGATGTAGATCACCGCCGCGGTCGCAGCGAAGAGGAACCACTGCACCGCGTAAGACAGGTGGTTGTTAGGCAGGTCGAGCGGATCGGGCGTCGCGAGTTGCTCAAGGCCGGACTGCGGGGGCGATGCAATCAACCGCGCGCCTTTGACCGCCGGCGCGACGAAGCCGAACACCTCGCCTCCGCCCCACGCGACATCCGTAGGCTCGCGCGACCAGCCGAGCGCGACGACAGCCTCGCTGCCATCGTCGAGCCGGCACGTCGCCACGTGCGCCCAGCCCGCTTCGTCCCTGGCGGAACGCCCGGCGATCGCGCCGATTCCGGTCACCTGTTCGCAGGACAGGCGCGCATGGCGGTAGAGCGCCCGGTCGACCTCCTCCGGCGTGTGCGGCCACGGCACGTCGGACGACATCGTCTCGGCCGCCTGGTAGCGCGCGATCAGGCTTTCCTTCCATTGCTTGCGCTGGAGCTGCCAGACGCCGAGCGCGATCATCGTCGCTACCGCCACGGCGACGATCACGGTCGGCAACAGCGGCAGCTTGCGGCTCATGGCTTGTCGTCCTGCCGGCCCACGCTGGCTGTACCCGCGCCACGCCGGAATTCTGCTGACAGCAAAGCCCCTTTGCCGGCACGCAGGCCGAACCACACCGCGACGACCGTCACCGGAATCCAGATCAGCGCATGGACCCAGAACGGCGGCTCAACCGCAATCTCGAGCCACAGCGCCAGCCCGGTCATCAGGCCGCCCAGGATCAGCGTGAGGAAGGCGACCGGCCCATCGCCGACATTGAAGCCCGAAAAGTCGAGCGTGCAGACCCGGCAATGATCGGAAAACCGGATCCCGCGTGCGAACAGCGTCTTCGCGCCACACCGCGGGCACAGGCCGAAAGCGGCAACCTCGATCAACGAGGGTTGCCTTTCGGCCTGCGGCTCATCGGTCATCGTAAGTTCAGTGGATTTGCGCGCCCCAGCCGCCCCACACGTAGACGACCACGAACAGGAACAGCCACACCACGTCGACGAAGTGCCAGTACCACGCGGCGGCTTCGAAGCCGAAGTGATGATCCGGCGTGAAGTGCCCCTTGTAGGTACGTACGAGGCATACGATCAGCATGATCGTGCCGATGATCACGTGGAACCCGTGGAACCCGGTCGCCATGTAGAACGCCGAGCCGTAGGTGTTGCCGCCGAACGCGAACGGCGCGTGGGCGTACTCGTAAGCCTGGATGCTGGTGAACAGCAAGCCGAGCAGAATCGTGAGCCACAGGCCGCGCTTCAGCCCTTCGCGATCGCCATGGATCAGCGAGTGGTGAGCCCAGGTGACGGTGGTGCCCGAGCACAGCAGGATCAGCGTGTTGAGGAGCGGCAGGTCGAACGGATTCATCACCGCTTCGATCGCCTTGGGCGGGAACACCCCGCCAACCACCTCGGTCATGGTGTTGGGGAACAGCGCGAAGTCGAACCAGCTCCAGAACCAGCCGACGAAGAACATCACTTCCGATGCGATGAACAGGATCATCCCGTAGCGCAGGTGCAGCTGCACCACCGGCGTGTGATAGCCGGCCTGGGCTTCCTTCACGATGTTCGAAAACCAACTGAAGAACGTCGCGATCAGGCCGGCGATGGCAAGCCCGAGCACCGGC
The DNA here is from genome assembly GCA_964401045.1 of uncultured Sphingomonadaceae bacterium. Taxonomy (GTDB): domain Bacteria; phylum Pseudomonadota; class Alphaproteobacteria; order Sphingomonadales; family Sphingomonadaceae; genus CAYNXB01. The sequence continues at coordinate 14,777 of CAYNXB010000045.1, forward strand.
CAGTGGCCCGGCATGTCGTGCATGTAGAGCACCATGCCGCTGGTGAAGGTGAGCGCCGATATCGAGCCGACCAGCGGCCAGATATCGGGCGGCAGGATGTGATAATCGTGGTTCTTCGCGCCGGCCATGGTGGTCGTTTCCCTGAGAGTTGCGGCAGCCCTTAATGCGCCTCTGGCATGGGGTCCAGAGGGTCTATGCGCCGGTTTTCGAAACGTGGAAGGTGTAGCTCAAGGTGATCTGCCTCACGTCCTTCATGTTCTCGTCGGTGAGCGCCTTGGGATCGACGTAGAACAGCACAGGCATGCGCACTTCCTCACCCGGTTTAAGGGTCTGCTCGGTGAAGCAGAAGCACTGGATCTTGTTGAAATATTGCCCCGCCTGCTCAGGCTCGACGTTGAAGCTCGCCCTGCCGGTGATCGGCACCGCGGCGTTGTTCTTGGCCATGAAGTAAGCCATCGACCGCTGCCCGATGACGACCGTCTCGGTCACCTGCTCCGGCCGGAACTCCCACGGCATGCCGCGGTCGATGCTGGCGTCGAAGCGGATCGACATTTTCGCGCCGGTGGCTTGTCGCTCCGCTACCACCGCCTCGGATTCGGTCGCACGTTGGGTGGTGCCGCCGAGCCCGGTCACCTGGCAAAACATGCGGTAGAGCGGCACTGCGGCATAGCCCAGTCCGAGCATCGCCACCGCCACGGCCAGTCCGATCAGGCCGAGCCGGCGGTTGCGGGTATCGAGAGGAACGCTCGCCATCGTGCTAATTCGCGATCTTGGCGAACGTGATCAGATAGAACAGCACAACGAACGCCGCGAGGACCAGGGCCAGCGCCACGTTGCGTCCGCGCCTGCGGCGCTGGAATTCCGCTTGTTCCTCTGGAGTCATGATCCGAATCCCTGCCCGTAAACCAAGCGGTCCGCAACCAGCGCGGCGAACAGCGCGAAGAGATAAAGCACCGAATAGCCGAACAGCCGCTTCTCCGCGCGCATCTTGTCGCTCTCCCCACCCGTGCGGAACGCGACCGGCACCGAGAAGGCGACGAACAGCGCCGACAGCGCCAGCGCGGCTACGCCGTAGATCGGCCCGGTGCCGCCAACAAACCACGGGCTCGCGGACAGCGGCAGCAGCACCAGACTATAGGCGAGGATTTGCCGCCGGGTCGATTTCTCGCCCGCGACAACCGGCATCATCGGGATGCCGACTTTGGCGTAATCGCTCTTCACGAACAGTGCGAGCGCCCAGAAGTGCGGCGGAGTCCACATGAAGATGATCGCGAACAGCAGCACCGGCATCAGCGTGATCTGGCCCGTCACTGCGATCCAGCCGATCAGCGGCGGAAATGCCCCCGCCGCGCCGCCGATGACGATGTTCTGCGGCGTGCGCGGCTTGAGCCAGATGGTATAGACGATCGCATAGTAGAGAATCGAGACGGCGAGCATCGCGCCTGCGAGCCAGTTCACCACCAGCCCCATCAACAGCACCGACGCGACCGAGATCGCGATGCCGAAATCGCGGGCGTCGATGCGGCGAAGGCGGCCTTGCGGCAGCGGCCGCGCGGCGGTGCGCTTCATCTCGGCATCAATGTCGGCTTCCCACCACTGGTTGAGCGCACCTGCTCCGCCCGCGCCGATCGCGATGCACAGCACTGCCGTGAAGCCGATCACGGGGTGGATATGGCCGGGCGCCGCGAGCAGGCCGCACAAGCCGGTGAACACCACCAGGCTCATCACCCGCGGCTTCGTCAGCGCGAAATAATCGCGCCAATCGGTCGGCAGGGGGGTGGTGGCGGTGGTTGCGGTCATGACAATCGAAAGCCCCTCCCGCTTGCGGGAGGGGTCTGGGTTGGGCTCTACGCCGCAGGGTGGAACGTCCACCCCCGGCCCCTCCACGTCCCCGCAAATGCGGGGAACTGCGGAAGGGAGAAGGAACTCAGTGCGCGCCAGCCGGCGAGGGGGCCCCAATCGCGTCGTGGTGCGAGTGATGGTCTTCGATCACCGGCAGGGTTTCAAACTGGTGGAACGGCGGCGGGCTAGACAGCGACCATTCGAGCGTCGTCGCGCCTTCGCCCCAGTAGTTCGCCGGCGCCTTCTTGCCGAACGCAAAGGCGTAGATGACGTTGATGAAGAACACCACCATCGAGATCGCCATGATGGTGTAGCCGTGTGAGGCAAACTCGTTCCAGTACTGGAACGCCGCCGGATAATCCGGAATGCGGCGCGGCATGCCGTCCAGCCCGAGGAAGTGCATCGGGAAGAAGATCATGTTCACGCCGATGAAGAAGATCCAGAAGTGCACGTGGGCGAGGAATTCGCTGTGCATCTTCCCGCTCATCTTCGGGAACCAGTAGTAGAAGCCCGCAAACAGCGAGAACACTGCGCCCATCGACAGCACGTAGTGGAAGTGCGCGACGACGAAGTAGGTATCGTGCACCACGTCATCGATGCCGCCGTTGGCAAGGTAGACGCCGGTCACGCCGCCGACGGTAAAGAGGAAGATGAAGCCGATCGCCCACACCATCGGGCTCTTGAACTCCAGGCTGCCGCCCCACATCGTCGCGATCCAGCTGAAGATCTTCACGCCGGTCGGCACCGCGATCACCATTGTCGCGGCGGTGAAGTACATCTTGGTGTTCACGTCGAGGCCGACGGTGAACATGTGGTGCGCCCACACGATGAACCCGACCACGCCAATCGCGACCATTGCGTAAGCCATGCCAAGGTAGCCGAACACCGGCTTGCGGCTGAAGGTCGCAACAATCTGGCTGACCATGCCGAAGCCCGGCAGGATCATGATGTAGACCTCGGGGTGACCGAAGAACCAGAACAAGTGCTGGTAGAGGATCGGATCGCCGCCGCCGGAGGCATCGAAGAACGTCGTCCCGAAGTTACGGTCCGTCAGCAGCATGGTGATCGCCGCGGCGAGCACCGGCAGCGCCAGCAGCAGCAGGAACGCGGTCACCAGCACCGACCACACGAACAGCGGCATCTTGTGCAACGTCATGCCGGGGGCACGCATGTTGAAGATCGTGGTGATGAAGTTGATCGCACCCATGATCGAGGACGCACCCGCGAGGTGCAGCGAGAAGATCACGAAATCGACCGAGGGGCCCTGAGAGCCGCTCGTCGACAACGGGGCATAGATCGTCCACCCGGTGCCCGCGCCGTTGCCGGTGCCGCCGGGCAGGAACGGCGAGATCATCAGGCTGGTGAAGCCTGCCGCGGTAAGCCAGAACGAGATATTGTTCATCCGCGGGAACGCCATGTCCGGCGCACCGATCATCAGCGGCACGAACCAGTTGCCGAAGCCGCCGATCATCGCGGGCATGACCATGAAGAACACCATGATCAGGCCGTGCGCGGTGATCAGCACGTTCCACATGTGCAACGTCTGATCAAAGCCCGCCTCACCGCCGGTCAGGCGGACCCACCAGCCGAGGTACTGGATGCCCGGCTCGGCCAGCTCGTAGCGCATGACGCCCGAGATGGTGCCGCCGATCACCCCCGCGCAGATCGCGAAGAGCAGATACAGCGTGCCGATGTCCTTGTGATTGGTGGACATGAACCAGCGGGCGAAGAAGCCCGGCTTGTGGTCCGCATCGTGATGATGCTCGTCGGCGTGGGCCTGGAAGGTGTCGGCGGTGGTGGCCATGGCTCGGTCGTACCTATCTATCGAAAATCTAGTCTGTCGCTCAGGCTTCGTTCGCGGCGGCGGGCGCCCCGCTCGGCGGCGCGCCCGCGCCAGGGGCGCCAGGCTCGGCCGATACGGGCTCCTGCAGCGGCGCGGCGGCCGGCGGAGCAGTCTCCCCCTCACCCTTCACGGTGCCACCTTGCGAGCGAATCCACTGGTCGAACTGCGCCCGCGGCACCGCTTCAAGCGCGATCGGCATGTAGCCGTGGCGCGCACCGCACAGTTCGGAGCACTGGCCGTAATAAATGCCCGGCTCCTTGACGAAGAGCTTGTGCTCATTGAGGCGGCCCGGGACCGCGTCGAGCTTGAACCACAGCGACGGTACCGCGAAGGAGTGGATCACGTCTGCCCCGGTGGTCTGGATGCGTATCCACTCGCCCACCGGCACGACCATGCGGTTGTCGACGGCGAGCTGGGCGGGTTCTCCGCGCTTTACCGCTTCTTCGTCCGGCAGCATGTTCGAGATCACCTCGAACCCGCCGTTGTCGGGATAGGTATAGCCCCAGTACCACTGGTAGCCGGTCACCTTGATCGTCAGCGCGTTCGCCGGTGGGCTTTCGTACTGGCGCGTCAGCAGGCGAATCGAGGGCACCGCGATCGCCAGCAGGATCAGCGCGGGAATCACCGTCCAGATCACTTCGATCAAGGTGTTGTGGCTGGTCTTTGCCGGGACCGGGTTCTTGCGCCGGTTATAGCGCACTATCACCCACAGCAGCAGCACCAGCACCAGCACGCTGATGCCCCCCATCACCGGCATCAGGATCCAGTCGTTCATCCACAGGCCTTCGGTGCCGATCGGCGAATACTGCTTCTGCAGCCAGACCCCGCGGTCAGTCGGCTGACCCTTGATCCATTCCGGACCCAGCGGCGTGTAGGCCGCGGCCTCCGCCCCGGGCGCGGAAGGCGTCGCCGCCGCGGCGGCAGGCGTCGCCTCGCTCACCGCGCTCACCGGCGGATTCGGAGCGGCTTCCTGCGCCATCGCCATGTGCGGGACGGCGACGAGGAGCATCACGGCGGCGAGCATTTTCGTCAACATGCGACCAGTATTGCCGAGAGTCATCAGTCAGGCGCTTTCGCTTCTTGTCGTGTCCGTTTGCCCGCCCGTAGACTGGCGCGAACGCACCAGAGCAAGGCCCCGCGCACCCGGCCGGGCGCGCCATTCGGGGCGGCCTATACGCGCGCTTGCCCCCTGCCTCAAGCGCTTCTAGGGAGATTTTTCGAAGCGCCCCGCGCGACGTTCCACCAACAACTAAAAGGCCTCCGACGCCACCATGACCGAAGACGAGGTGCTGCACGAATTTCGCGCGTCCGAAGCGCTCCTTGAAGGTCACTTCAAGCTCTCGTCCGGGCGCCATAGCGCGCACTACCTGCAATGCGCGCGAGTGCTGATGGAACCTGAGCGCGCGAGCCGGCTGGCGATCGCGCTGGCGCAGCAGCTCCCGCGCGAGCTGCGCGCCGAGATCGACAAGGTGGTCTCGCCAGCGATGGGGGGGGTGATCATCGGCCACGAAATGGGCCGCGCACTGGGCAAGGAAGCGCTGTTCGTCGAGCGGCCCACCGGCACCTTCGAGTTCCGCCGTGGCTTCCGCCTCGACAAGGGCGACAAAGTCCTTCTGGTCGAGGACGTGGTCACCACCGGGCTTTCGAGCCGCCAGGCCATAGAGGCGGTCAAGCAAGAAGGCGGCAAAGTGATCGCCGCCGCCGCGCTGGTCGACCGCTCGGCAGGCGAGGCCGACCTGGGTGTGCCGTTGTTTACGCTGGTGACGCTCAGCTTCCCAACTTACGCGGAGGACGAGATTCCCGAAGAACTTGCCGCGCGCCCGCTCGAGAAACCGGGGAGCCGCAAGGATTGAGTCGGCGCTTGCGTCTCGGCGTCAACATCGATCACGTTGCCACCATCCGCAACGCGCGGGGCGGCGACCATCCCGATCCGGTGCGCGCCGCAGAGATCGTCGCCCGGGTCGGCGGTGACGGGATCACCGCCCACTTGCGTGAAGATCGGCGGCACATCCGCGACGATGACCTTGCGCGAATCCAGGCGGCCACCAATCTGCCGCTCAATCTCGAGATGGCCGCGACCGAGGAAATGCTGGCGATCGCTCTGCGCCACAAGCCGCACGCCGCATGCATCGTGCCCGAGAAGCGCGAGGAAGTGACCACCGAGGGCGGGCTCGACGCGGCCGGGCTGCACAATCGGCTACAGCCGGTGGTCAGCCGCCTGCTCGATGCCGGAATCCGCGTGAGCCTGTTCATCGCCCCCGACGAGCGCCAGATCGAAGCCGCGCTGCGGCTCGGCGCGCCGGTGGTGGAGTTCCACACCGGCGAATACGCGCACGCCAGTGGCGCGCAGCTTGCCGTGGAACTGAAGAAGGTTGCGGACATGGCCGCGCTCGCCGCCAAGAACGGCATCGAGCCGCACGCCGGCCATGGGCTGACATACGAGAATGTGCAGCCCATTGCCGCCATTCCCCAGCTCGCCGAACTCAACATCGGCCATTATCTGGTCGGCGAAGCGGTGTTCGTCGGGCTGGAGGAGAGCGTGCGGCGGATGCGCGACCTGATGGATGCCGCCCGATGATCATCGGGCTCGGCTCCGACCTCTGCAACATCGAGCGTATCGCCAATTCGCTCGAGCGTTGGGGCGAGAAGTTCGAGCGGCGCTGCTTCACCGATGTCGAGCGCGCGAAGGCCGCACGCCGTCCCTACACCCGCGCCGGCACCTTCGCGAAACGCTTCGCCGCCAAGGAGGCCTTTACCAAGGCGATCGGCACCGGCTTCTCCAACGGAGTGTTCCATAAAGACATCGGTGTGGTGAACGCCCCTTCCGGTGCGCCGACTTTGGCGCTAACCGGCGGCGCGGAGGCGCGGCTTGCCGCGCTGCTTCCGGCGGGCCACGAAGCCGTCATTCACTTGACGCTCACCGACGACCACCCATGGGCCCAGGCATTCGTAG
>CAYNXB010000046.1:0-20908 GCA_964401045.1 uncultured Sphingomonadaceae bacterium
ACCGTCGCGCGCGGGTCGTAGTTCTTGTACACCCGGTGGCCGAAGCCCATCAGGCGGAACGGATCGTTCTTGTCCTTGGCGCGCTCGATGTAGTGCGGGATCCTGTCAGGCGTGCCGATCTCGCGAAGCATGTTGAGCGCCGCTTCATTGGCGCCGCCATGCGCCGGGCCCCACAGGCAGGCGATGCCGGCCGCGATACACGCGAACGGGTTCGCGCCGGACGAACCGGCAAGCCGCACGGTCGAGGTCGAGGCATTCTGCTCGTGGTCCGCATGGAGGATGAAGATGCGGTCGAGCGCGCGTTCGACAACCGGATCGACCTCGTACTCTTCCGCCGGAACGCCAAACGTCATGCGCAGGAAGTTGCCGGTGTAGGACAGCTCGTTCTTCGGATAGACGAACGGCTGGCCCACCGAGTACTTGTAGGCCATCGCCGCGATCGTCGGCATCTTGGCAATCAACCGATGGCTCGAAATCCTGCGGTGCTGCGGATCCGAGATGTCGGTGCTGTCATGGTAGAACGCGCTCAGCGCACCGACCACGCCGCACATCACCGCCATCGGGTGCGCGTCACGGCGGAACCCCCGGTAGAACACCGCAAGCTGCTCATGCAGCATCGTGTGATTGGTGATCGTGTTGCTGAACTCGTCTAGCTGATCCTTGCTCGGCAGCTCGCCGTTGAGCAGCAGGTAGGAAACTTCCATGAAGCTGGAATGCTCGGCGAGCTGGCCGATCGGATAGCCCCGGTGGAGCAGCACGCCCTCTTCGCCATCGATGTAGGTGAGGGCGCTGTCGCACGAGGCCGTCGAAGTGTAGCCGGGATCGTAGGTGAAGGCGCCGGTATCTTTGTAGAGCGAGCGGATGTCGACCACGTCGGGGCCGCAGCTACCCCGCAGAACCGGAAAGCCGTGCTCGTTGCCACCGATCGTCAACTTCGCCTGTTCGTCCGCCAAATGCCGTCTCCTTCAAACTTTTTTCAGGCGCGCGCCTGCGCTTCGATCCGCGCCAGGCTTTCATTGCGGCCCAGCAAAACCAATACGTCGAAAATGCCCGGCGAGGTCGTCTGCCCCGTGAGTGCCGCGCGAAGCGGCTGGGCGAGCTTGCCGAGGCCCAGTTCGAGCGTCTCGGCAAGTGCCTTCAAATTGCTCTCCAGCGCTTGGCTTGTCCAGTCCCGCTCCGCGGCGAGCCGCTCGTGAATCGCGGCGAGCAGTGCGCGTGCGTCGCCGGTCAGCAGCGCTGCGGCTGCCTCGTCGAGCGCGAGCGGGCGCTGCTTGAACAGGAACGCTGCGCCGGTGGCGAGTTCGTTGAGATCGCGCGCCCGGGTCTTGAGCACCGGCATTGCTTTGGTGAGCAGCGCGACGTCAGCTTCGGAACCGATCCGCTCAGCGGCGAGCGCAGCAAGCCGCGCATCGTCGGCCGCGCGGATGTAGTGCCCGTTGAGGTTAAGCAGCTTCTTCATGTCGAAGCGCGACGGGCTCTTGCCGACCCCCGCCAGATCGAAAGCCTCGATTGCTTCCTGGAGAGTGAATTCCTCGCGATCGCCGTGGCCCCAGCCAAGCCGCAGGAGGTAGTTGAGCATCGCTTCGGGTAGCACGCCCATGTCGCGGTAATCATGCACGCCGAGCGCACCGTGGCGCTTCGACAGCTTGGCGCCATCGGGCCCGTGGATCAGCGGCACGTGGGCGTAGTGCGGCTCGGGCCAGGCCATCGCGCGAATGATCGCGAGCTGGCGGAACGCATTGTTGAGATGGTCGTCACCACGGACGATGTGGGTCACGCCCATGTCGTGGTCGTCAACCACCACCGCGAGCATGTAAGTCGGCGAGCCATCCGAGCGGAGCAGGACGAAATCGTCGAGCTCCTCGTTCTTCACGGCGACGCGGCCCTGCACGAGGTCCTCGATCACCGTCTCGCCGTCCTTGGGGGCCTTGAGGCGGATGACGTAGGGCTGACCTTCAGGCCAGTCGGTGCGTTCACGCCACTCGCTGTCGATGCGGAACGGCTTGCGTTCTTCGCGGGCCTTCTCGCGGCGGGCCGCCAGTTCCTCCGGCGTCAGGTAGCAGCGGTAGGCGGCGCCGCGTGATAGCAGCTCGTTGGCGACTTCGGCGTGCCGCGCCTCGAACTGCGATTGGTAATAAGGCCGCCCGTCGAACTCGAGCCCGAGCCAGGCCAGCCCGTCGTGGATTACGTCGATCGCTTCCTGAGTCGAGCGCGCCTTGTCGGTATCCTCGATCCGCAGCAGCGTCCTGCCCCCGCAGTGGCGGGCGTAGAGCCACGAGAACAACCCGGTGCGGGCGTTCCCGATATGAAGGAATCCGGTCGGCGAAGGCGCGAAGCGGGTGACGACCATGTCGCTTGCGCTTGCCATCCCTGACGCTTTCCTTTCCAACCGATTGCATGGCTCAGAGCCGCTTTCCGCCGGTCCCGATGGGGGAGGAGACGGGCGATGCTGCGATGCAGCAGCCGCCTTGGCGAAAGCGTTTGGACTTGTCCAGTATCGCCGATGGCGCAGAGCTGTTCCTCGCGCGCGCCGGGTTCGACCGCGGGCCGTGGCTGGCGATCGCGTTCGGCGCGGGCATCGGCGCGTGGTTCGTTTTGGGACAGGCGTGGCAATGGGTGGCAGCGATGGCTGCAGGGTTGCTGCTCGCGACTGGTGCGGTGGCGCTGTGGAAGGAGCAACCCGCACGCACGCACCTGATGCGGGCGGCGCTGGCGGTGGGGCTGTTGTTCGCGGCCGGGCTGGCAGTGATCTGGGCGCGCTCCGACCTGGTCGGCGCCGATCCGATCGCCCGGCCGGCGTTGGTGTCGCTCGACGGGCGCGTCCTTGAACGGATCGAGCAGCCGGCCGAGGATCGCGTACGGCTGGTGCTGGCGGCGCGCGATCCCGATAGCAGCATACCGATCAAGGTCCGCGTTAACCTGCCGCTTGAGCGCGACGCGCGCGATTTCGCGGAGGGGGCACGAGTTCGCCTCAAGGCGCGGCTGATGCCGCCCGCGCCGCCGATGCTGCCGGGAAGCTACGATTTCGCGCGCGCGGCGTGGTTCGATGGTCTCGCGGCGACCGGGGCGGTGATCGGAGACGTCGAACTGGTCGAGCCGCCGCCAGGGCGCCGGGGGCTGCGCGAGGTGCAGCGGCGGCTTTCGGCTCACGTTCGGGCGCGGGTCGATGGCTCGGCGGGGCAGATCGCAGCGGCCTTCGCGAGCGGCGACCGGGGCGCCATCGCGCCGGCCGACGAGGACGCGATGCGGGACGCGGGCCTCACTCACCTGCTGTCGATCAGCGGGCTGCACGTGAGCGCGGTGATCGCCGCGGCCTATTTCCTCGCCATCAAGCTGCTCGCCGCGTGGCCGTGGCTGGCGCTGCGAGTGCGCCTGCCATTGGTCGCGGCGGCCACCGGAGCGGCGGCGGGGATCGTCTACACCCTGCTGACGGGGGCCGAAGTGCCGACCGTGCGCAGCTGCGTCGGGGCCCTGCTGGTGCTTGGTGCGCTGGCCTTGGGGCGCGAGCCGCTGAGTTTGCGGATGGTGGCGGTGGCCGCGATCACGGTGCTGCTGCTGTGGCCCGAGAGCGTGGTCGGGCCGAGCTTCCAGATGAGCTTCGCCGCGGTCATCGCGATCGTTGCGTTGCATAACTGCGCGCCGGTCCGGCGATTCCTCGCGCCGCGCGAGGAGGACCGGCTCGCGCGCCTAATTCGGCATCTGGTGATGCTGCTGGGAACCGGATTGCTGATCGAAGCGGCGCTGATGCCGATCGCGCTGATCCATTTTCACCGCGCCGGGTTTTACGGAGCATTCGCCAACGTGATCGCCATTCCGTTGACGACGTTCGTGTCGATGCCGCTGATCGGGCTTGCCTTGTTGCTCGACGTTGCCGGGCTGGGTGCGCCGGCGTGGTGGCTGGTGGGCAAGTCACTCGAGCTCCTGTTGTGGCTCGCGCATGTCACCGCGGCGCAGCCGGGTGCGGTGCGGCTGATGCCGCAGATGACGGGCATGACATTCGCGCTGTTCGTACTCGGCGGGCTGTGGCTCGCGCTGTGGCGCGGGCGCGTGCGATTGCTGGGCCTGGTTCCGGTGGCGGCGGCGAGTGCGCTGCTGCTGACGACGCCAGTGCCGGACCTTCTGATCGCAGGCGATGGCCGCAACGTCGGCATCGCGGGGGAGGGGAACCGGCTGCTGATTCTGCGCGATAGCCGCAGCGACTTCACCCGCGATAACTTGCGCGAGCTCACCGGGTTCGAGGGCGAACCGCTTCCGCTCGCCGCGTGGCCCGGCGCCGATTGCAACCGCGACGCCTGCACACTGACTCTGCGCCGCGCGGGTCGCGATTGGCGCGTGCTGATGACCCGCAGCCGCGACTACCTCGAAATCGGAGCGTTCAACGCCGCCTGCGCTGCCTCCGACATCGTGATCTCCGACCGCCGCCTGCCGCGCACTTGCGTACCGCGCTGGCTCAAGGCCGACCGGACGATGCTCGGCAAGACCGGCGGCCTATCGGTCGTCCTGGCCGACCAGCGCATAACCGCCGTCGCCGAAAGCCAGGGCGCGCACGGTTGGTGGCGAGGGCGGTGAACGGACTTAGTGATACCGCCGCAGGAGACCGGCAAGCTTGCCCTGGACCTGGACTTCCTCGGGCCGGTAGATCTGCGCTTCGTACGAGGCGTTGGCCGGGTCGAGACGGACCATACCGCTCTCTCGCCGCAAGTATTTGAGCGTCGCTTCCTCACCGCGGACCAGCGCGACGACAATCTCGCCGTCGCGCGCGGAATCGGTGCGGCGGACGAGGGCATAGTCGCCGTCGAAGATGCCGGCCTCGATCATCGAATCGCCCGAAACTTCGAGCGCATAGTGCTCGCCCGGACCGAGCAGCGCGGCGGGAACCGGCAGGGTGCGATCGCTTTCGAGCGCCTCGATCGGCACACCGGCGGCGATACGGCCGTGGAGCGGTATCTCGATGACGTCGTTCGCGGGGGCAGGGGCCGCTGCGGGCGGCGCAACATGCTTCGCGACCGGATCGTTGGCCGGCGTCCGCTGCGAGCGTGCAGTCACGTCCTCCGGGTGGCGGACGACCTCAAGCGCGCGCGCCCGGTTCGGCAGGCGACGCAGGAAGCCGCGCTCTTCAAGTGCCGAAATCAGTCGGTGCACGCCCGACTTGGACTTCAGCTCCAGCGCCTCCTTCATTTCCTCGAAGGATGGCGAGATGCCGGTTTCCTCGAGCTTGCGCTGGATGAACAGCAGGAGCTCATGCTGTTTGGCGGTCAACATGGAGGGTACTCTCCTTCGATCGCGTGTTCCAATCAGGAACGAATGCGGAACGAATAAGCAACTTCGCGAATCCTGTCAAGCAATGCCGCCATTGTCGAGCAGATAAGCGCGCACCGGCTCACCATCGGACGCCGCGGGCGCGCCGATCGGGCGCTCGATCAGCGCCTCCGCCAAGGCCAGCGAACGCAGCGCGCTCGAGTCCTGCTCGGTGATCGGCCGCAGCCGTCCATCGTACCAGCGCGCACGCAGGAATTCGAGCCGCGGCCCGCCAGCGCTCAGGCTGCCGTGAAGCTGTGCCGCGATCACGCGCGGCAGGGGATTTGCCGCGCCGCCCAGCCTGCGTAGCAGCGGCAGCAGGAACAACTGGGCGGTAACGAAGCTCGACACGGGATTGCCGGGCAGGCCGAGCACGATCTGCGCGCCCCTGCGCGCGACCAGCAGCGGCTTGCCTGGCTTGATTGCGACGCGCCAGAAATCGAGCTCCGCGCCCCATGATTCGAGCGCCGGACGCACCAGATCATGATCGCCGACCGAAGCGCCCCCGCTGGTGACGATCACATCGGCATCGGCCGCCGCTTCGAGCGCCGCCACCATCGCCTCGAGCCGATCAGGCACCGGACCTAGCCGCGCGATCGACGCGACATGCGGCGCGGCCATCGCAGCGAGCATCGCGCCGTTGCTCGCCGGTATCTGGCCGGGCCCGCAATCCGTGGGGTCGGCGGCAAGCTCGTCGCCGTTGTCGAGCACCGCCAGCGTGGGCAGGGCGTGGACGCGCGCGCTGCCATGCCCGCCTGAAATCGCCAGCGCGAGCTGGGCGGGGCCGAGCCGGGTCCCGGCGCCCAGCAATGCGTCGCCCTCGCGAAAATCGAAGCCCGCGCGGCGGACATGGGCAGCGGAGGGAGCGCCTTCGCCGTTGAGCGAGAGCCGGTCACCCTCGCGTCTCGCGTTTTCCTGCAGCAGCACCGCGCCCGCGTCCCGGGGCATCAGCGCCCCGGTCGAGATGCGCACCGCTTGGCCAGCCGGCAGCTGGCCCCCGAACGGATGCCCTGCCGCGCTCTCGCCGATCACGGTCCATGGCCCGGCGAGGTCGTCGACGCGCATCGCGTAGCCGTCCATCGCGGAGAGATCGGCCGGAGGCTGGGTCCGGCGGGCGGCGAGCGTTTGGGCGAGATAGCGCCCCCCGGCCGCGTCGAGCGGCAACTTCTCGGCTGCGAGCGGTTCGGCCAGCGTCAGCAGCCGCCCTTGCGCCTCGTCGAGCGGAATCGGCGGCCTCATGCCGGTCAGCTTTCTGGCGTGGCGCGCCAATCGCCGGATTTGCCGCCGCTCTTGGCGAGCAGCCGCACGCCCTCGATAACCATGCCCTTGTCGAGGGCCTTGGCCATATCGTAAATTGTCAGGAGTGCGATCGAAGTGGCGGTTATCGCTTCCATTTCGACCCCGGTCTTGCCGGTGAGCGAAGCGGTGCAGGTTGCGCGAATGGCGTCATCTTCGAAATCGAATTCGACGTAGACCTGGTCGAGGGCGAGCGAATGGCACAGCGGGATCAGCTCGGCGGTCTTCTTCGCGGCCATGATCCCGGCGATGCGCGCGACGGCGAGCACGTCACCTTTAGGGCCGCTGCCCTCGCGCACAGCGGTCAGCGCCGCGGCCGACATGCGGATGCGCCCGGTGGCGGTGGCCGAGCGCGCATTCGCGGCCTTGCCGCCGACATCGACCATTCGCGCCTGTCCTTGCGAATCGAGATGAGTAAGCCCCGTCATTGCCCCTGCTCCGAATGTTGGAGAGTGACAGGTGTGACACGGTTCAGGGCAAAACCCTGCACGGCCGAAAACGCGGCGGGAACGGCGGAAATCCAGGGTTGGCGAAGCGCTCTCATCCCGCCTTCATGGCAGAAGGCGGGAGAGTAGGACAGGTCCTACATCACAGATGCCCGGAGCAGTACGCGAGCAGCAGGATGAGCGGGATCGGTATGCCGATGGCCCACAGGATCACAGAACGCATGGCGGGTTTCCTATACCTGTTGTCGGCGGGAAAATCCGCTTCGCGCCAATGAGTTCCGCTTCGCTCAGCGCTTGCGCGTGGCGCTCCACCACGCCTGCCCGATGCCGATGATCAACAGGATGGCACCCCACACAGCCCATTGCGGGTCGCCGGCCATGAAGCTGCCGGCGGTGAAGGCGAGATTGAACCCCTGCAGGATCCAGATGCCCCCCATGCACACCATCAGCACGCCGATCAGCGTGCTCACCACTTGCATCACCCCACTGAAAACCTTGTTCATTCGATTTCTCCCAGCGCCCCGCCGACAGCATAGAACGCCTCGCCGAAATGCGGAACAGGGCTCATGCTTCGCGGGTTGGAAAGCCGATTGGACAAACGAAGGAGCACGTCATGGCTCGCAAAGTCGCGATCGCCGTCATGGCCGGGTTGTTCGCCCTGACCGCGACCGCCTGCAACACCGTAAAGGGCGCGGGGCAGGACCTGGAATCCGCCTCCGACGCTGCGAACGAAGAGATTTAATGAGCGAGCAAGGCGCGCGTCGCTTCGGCGACATCGTCATGCCGCATCAGGCTTTCGCCGACCAGGAAGCAGCGGATCCCGCTCGCCGCCAGGCGTTCGAGATCGGCGTGGCCGGTGATCCCGCTTTCCCCCACCAGGAGCGTGCCTTCAGGTGCGCGGGGGGCTAGCCGTTCGCTCGCCGCCAGATCGGTGCGGAAGGTCTTCAGGTCGCGATTGTTGATTCCGATTAGCCGGGTTTTGAGACGCGACGCGCGCTCCATCTCGGGCTCGTCGTGGACTTCGACCAGCACGTCCATCCCGCGTTCGAGCGCGGCAGATTCAAGCTCGGACATCTGTCCGTCTTCGAGCATGGCGACGATCAGCAGGATCGCGTCCGCGCCGATTGAGCGCGCTTCGGCGACCTGCCACGGGTCGAGCGTGAAGTCCTTGCGCAGCACCGGCAGCGAGGTCGCGCGACGGGCGTCGGCGAGGTAATCCTCATGCCCCTGGAAGAACGTCGCGTCGGTCAGCACTGAAAGACATGCCGCGCCGCCGTGCTCGTAAGCCGAGGCATGCTCGGCCGGGCGGAAGTCTGCGCGGATCAGGCCTTTGGAGGGACTGGCCTTCTTGATCTCGGCGATCAGCCCGAAGTTGAGCGCGGCATGGCGTTCAAGCGCGGCGCGAAACCCGCGCGGCGGCTCGGCCTCACGGGCGAGCGCGTCGAGATCGTCGATCGTCGCCAGCGTCTTGCGGTTGGCGACTTCCTCGCGCTTCACTGCGCAGATTTCTTGCAGTTTATCCACGAAGACTCCGTTGGCCCGACTTTGTCGAAGGCCTGCCTTACTTGGGGTGGCGGGAAAGGAAAGAGCGGGGCTTCGACAAGTCAGCTCCCACGCGATCGCGTTATCGCGCCGTGGCGATCCAGCAATCGAGCAGCGCTTTCGCGAGGCCCTTGTCGATCGCCTCGGCGGCTTCCTCGGCCGCGTCGAGCCAGGTGTCGGTTTCGCCTGCCACCATCAGCGCCGCGGCGGCGTTGAACAGCACGGCGTTGCGATAGGGGCCGGGCTCGCCGAGCAGCAACGCCTGAAGCGCGGCGGCATTGTGCGCCGCGTCGCCGCCGCGGATCGCCGCAACCGGTGCTTGCGGCAGCCCGACATGGCCGGCGTCGAGCCGCTTCATCACGAAGTCGTGTCCGCGCACGTCGGCGACTTCATTGCCGCCGGCGAGGCTCAACTCGTCCAACCCTTCGTCGCCCGAGACGATCAGCGTATGTTCGGTGCCGAGCCGGGTGAGCGCCTCGGCATAGATCGGGACATATGCGGGGCGGGCGATGCCGATGAGCTGGCGTTCGACCCGCGCAGGGTTGGCGAGCGGGCCCATCAGGTTGAAGATCGTGCGCTTCCCGAGCGCTCTGCGGATCGGCTGGATGTGCGCCATCGCCGGGTGGTGGTTGGCTGCGAACAGGAAGGCGATGCCGATCTCGGCGAGTGTTTTCTCGGCGGTGCGGCCCGCGGCCTCCATGTCGAGCCCGAGCGCTTCGAGCGTGTCCGCGGCGCCGGCCTTCGAGCTCGCCGCGCGGTTGCCGTGCTTGGCTACCGGCACCCCGCAGGCCGCGACCACCAGCGCGACCGCGGTGGAGACGTTCAGGGTGTGGTGCCCGTCGCCGCCGGTGCCGCACACGTCGATCGCGTTGGCGGGTGCGTTGATCGGTATCAGTCGCTCGCGCATCGCGCGCGCCGCGCCGGCGATCTCGGAGGCGGTTTCGCCGCGGTCTGACAGGTCGGACAGGAAGCGGGCGATGTCCTCATCGCCTGGCTTGCCATCAAGCATCGCGGCGAAGGCGGCTTCCGCCTGCTCTTCGTCGAGCGGCTCCGCAACGGAAGGCAGCGAACTCATGCGAGCTCGCGCGTTTCGACCCCGCAGAGCGCAAGGAAATTGGCAAGCAGCGCGTGGCCGTGCTCGGTGGCGATGCTTTCCGGGTGGAACTGGACGCCGTGGATCGGCAACTCGGTGTGGCGGAAGCCCATCACCGCGGTGCCGTCGAGGCCCGGCGTCTCGCTCGTCGCGTTGACCGCCAGCGCTCCCGGGATGTCCTCGACGATCAGTGAGTGATAGCGGGTCGCGGTAAACGGGGACGGGAGTCCGGCGAACACCCCGCTGCCGTCGTGCGTTACCGGGCTGGTCTTGCCGTGCATGAGCCCGCCGCGCGCGACCGTGCCGCCAAAGTGCTGGCCGATCGCCTGATGGCCGAGGCACACCCCGAGCAACGGCTTGCCCGCATCGGCGCAGGCGGCGACGAGATCGAGGCTGATGCCCGCCTCATTGGGGGTGCACGGGCCGGGCGAAATCAGGAAACCCGCGGCATTGGTGCGGATCGCTTCGGCCGCGGAGACTTCATCGTTGCGCACGACCCGCACTTCGGCGCCCAGCTCCATCAGGTAATGGACCAGGTTCCAGGTAAAGCTGTCGTAATTGTCGATGACGAGGATCATGGAGCGCGTCTACTGCCCGAACCCCGCGTCGGCGGCAACCCGTGCGGCTTCGCGGGCGGCGGCGATCAGGGCGCCGGCCTTGGCCTCGCATTCGCGCTGCTCGTAGGCCGGGTCGCTATCGGCGACGATGCCCGCGCCGGCCTGGACGTGCATCGTGCCGTCCTTCACCACCGCGGTCCTGAGCACGATGCAGCTGTCGAGTGAGCCGTCCGGGGCGAAGTAGCCAACGCCTCCGGCATAAGGCCCGCGCGTCTCGGGCTCGAGTTCGGCGATGATCTCGCATGCGCGGACCTTCGGCGCGCCCGAGACGGTTCCGGCGGGAAAGCCCGCGAACAGCGCGTCGAGGGCGTCCTTGTCGCCCGCGAGGCGCCCGACGACGTTGCTGACGATGTGCATGACGTGGCTGTAGCGCTCGACGGTGAAGCTGGCGGTGACCTTGACAGTGCCCGCCTCCGCCACCCGGCCGACGTCGTTGCGCCCGAGGTCGAGCAGCATCAGGTGCTCGGCCCGTTCCTTGGCGTCGGCAAGAAGGCTGGCTTCCGCGGCATCGTCGGCTTCCGGCGTAGCGCCGCGCGGACGCGTGCCGGCTATCGGGCGAATGGTGACTTCGCCATCGCGCACGCGCACCAGGATTTCGGGGCTCGACCCGACCACCGCGAAACCGGGGAGGTCGAGGAAATAGAGGAACGGCGACGGGTTAACCCGCCGCAGCGCGCGGTAGAGCTCGAACGGCGGCAGCGGAAAGGGGCAGGTGAAACGCTGCGCCAGCACCACCTGGAAGATGTCGCCCGCCGCGATATAGTCCTTGGCCTTGAGCGCCATGGCCTTGTATTGGTCCGCCGCGACAACCGGCGTCAGCGCCATGTCCGGCAGCGCGGTTTCGCGTACTGCGGCGGGCGGCGCCTGGGCGAGACGCCGCAGCGCCTCGTCGATCCGGTCATCGGCGCGGGCCGCGTCGGAATCGGCATCCCACAACGGGGCGACGCAGGTCAGTTCGTCGGTCAGCCCGTCGAATACCAGGATCAGCGTGGGCCGCACGAACAGCATGTCGGGCACGGCGAGTGACGATTCGGGTGCGCGCGGCAGGTCCTCCACCAGCCCTATCGTCTCGTAGCCGAGATACCCGACGAGGCATGCGAGGGCAGGCGGCAGGCCGACGGGCACGTCGAGCCGGCAGCCGTCCGCGAGCGCGCGCAGCTGGGTGAGGCTGTCGCCGGGAAGGTCGGTGAACGCGTCGCGATTGGACTGCCAGTGGCGATTGACCTGCGCCGCGTTGCCAGTGGCGCGGAATACCAGGTCGGGGTCGAGCCCAAGCAAGCTGTAGCGCCCGCGCACCTCGCCGCCCTCGACCGATTCGAGCAGGAAATCGCCGCGCCCCGGCTCGATCAGCTTGCGCGCGGCGCCAACCGGCGTCTCGGTGTCGGCGACGACCTTGCGCCACACGAGCGCGGGCCGGCCCGTTGCCAAAGCCTCGCGCGCCGTGGACTGGACACTTGCACTCACCTTACTGCGCGTCGCGGCCGGCGAGCTGCTTGCGCACCGCGTTGATCGCCGCCGGATTGCGCTCGACGCCGAGCTCGCCGAGGATCGCCTTGACGAACTGCTCCGAATACTCGCTGCCGACTGTGGGCCCAAGCTCCGTGCGGCTGCGCGCCAGCAGTGGATCGTTGTCCGCCACCTGGCCAAGCGCGATCTTGTCGAGCTGGACCACGAACCAGCCGTTGTTGCTCGGCGCCTCGAGGCGCTTCTCGGTGCCTTGCGCCATCGAGAACATCAGCGCGAGCGCGGCGGGTACGCGGCCCTGGCCCGCCAATTGGGTAAGCTGTTCGCGCTTCATATCGATGCGGTCCGGCGCGGGCAGGGCGCGCTTCTCCGCCGCAAGGGCGGCAGCCAGCGTGGCACCGCCCTGGATGCGTTTGAGCACGCGGTCGGCGGCCTGCTTGGCGGCGGCACTGCCCTGGGCCTTGCGCCAGTCGGCGGCCACCTGCTCGCGGATCTCGGCGAGCGGCGCGGTTGCCGACGCGATGATCTGGCTCGCTTCGTAGAGCACGAAAGTCTTTCCGGGGACGACCTCGGCGAGCTGCGGCTGCTCCTCATCCATTGCAAACGCGGTCGAGAGCGTCGGCGTCAGCAATTGCGACACTTGCCCTTCGGCACCGTAAACTTTGCCATCGGCGGTAATCGGCGGGGTCGAGACGAGCGTGAGGCCGTGCTGCTTGGCGATTTCCGCCAGCGACCCGCCGCTGTCGAGCTCGTCCTCGAGCTTGCTGGTCAGGTCGTTCAGCGCCTGGCGGCGCTGTTCCGTGGCAAGCGTCTCGACGATCTCGCCGCGTGCCGCATCGATCGAACGCGCGGGAGTGCGCTGGATGGCGTCGGTGCGCAGGATGTACCAGCCCAGCCCGCCGCGTGCGGGAGTGATGAGCGCCCCCTGAGCAGCGCTGAACGCGTTCTGCGCCACCGCGGCCGAAGCCTGGCCAGCTAGTTGCTCCTGCGAAACCGGGCCGATCCTGGCGGTCGACAGGCCCTTCTCGCGCGCTGCCTGGTCGAGCGACTTGCCACCTTTGACCTCGGTCTCGATCGCCTGCGCGGCTTGCTGCGTCGGCACCACGAGCTGGGTGAAGGTGCGCTGCTCCGAAGCGGAGTAGCGTGCCGCATTCTTATCGTAATAGGCCTTGATCTGGGCGTCGGTCGGCGCCGGCAGGTTGCCGACCACGTCATCGCCGAAGGAGGCCCAGCGCAGCACGCGCCGCTCCGGCCGGACGTAGGCCGCGCTCTGCGAGCGATAGTAGGCCTGAAGCTGTGCGTCCGTCGGCGCACCCGTCGGGGCATAGGCGATGCTCGGCAGGATCGCGATGGTCCCAGTCCGGCTCTCGCGCAGCAGCGAGGCGTAGCGCTTGACCATGCTCCGCGGCATCGTCGCGCCGAGCTCGACCGGGGTAAGTACCTGCCGTGCGAGGAGGCCCTGCTGGAAATCGTTGCGCACGTCCGCCTCGCTCACGCCTTGCTGGTTGAGGATGGCAAGGAACGCAGTGCGATCGAAGTTGCCGCTCGCGTCGCGGAACTGGGGTATCTGCACGATCTCGCTGTCGATCAGCCGCTTGCCGGCCCGCAGGCCATATTGTCTCGCGAACTCGCCGATGCCGGCACGGCTGATCAGCTCATCGAGCACGCGGTCGAGCGTTCCGGCCGCGACGAAGGCTTCCATCGTCAGGGTCGGATTCTGCTGCCGGGCACGATCGAACGCCGTGCGCATCGCGGTGCTGAGTTCCGACGTATCGACTCGCTCATCGCCGACCACCGCCACGCGGTCCCCGCCGCTGACGCCGCCGAACGTTCCACTGCCGGCGATGTCGCCGCCCGCGAACGACAGCGCGATCAGCACCAGGAAAGAGAGCGTGACTGCCACGCCCCACTTCGAACTCATCAACGAGCGAACAATTCCGAGCATCGTGCCTTACCGGTTGCGGGTTTGCGATCCCAGGGGAGCCCGCGACAGACGAGGGCGAATTCGGGCACGCGCTTTATCCGGCATGCGTCTCCGCCGCAACAGTCCAGCGTGGCTTTGGCACGCTATGGAATTGCCACTTTGACAAGCGCCGCCCGCCCGATTAGCGGGCCTCGTCCCACGCCCGCGACACCGGCGGCGGAACCCGGTCAATCAAGGATTCGTCATGGCCAAACGGCCCTATATCGTTGGCAACTGGAAGATGCACGGCACCCGTGCGATGCTGGCCGAGGCGCGCGCAATAGACCGCGCCGCCGAACGGCTGATCAAGGTCGAGGTGGCGCTGGCGCCACCCTACACGCTGATTCATGCGACGCGAAACGAAGCCGGCCTGATCGGCGTTGGCGCGCAGGATTGCCACGCCGCGGACGGCGGCGCGCACACCGGTGATGTCTCCGCCGCGATGGTCAAGGATGCGGGCGCGAGCTTCGTCATCCTCGGCCATAGCGAGCGCCGCGCCAACCACGGCGAAACCGACGCTGACGTGCGCGCGAAGGCGGAGGCGGCGCTCGCGGCCGGGCTTACCGTCATCCTGTGCGTGGGCGAAACCGACAAGGACCGCGACGCGGGCAAGGCGGAAGACGTCGTCCGCAGCCAGCTCGACGGCTCGCTTCCAGAGATCAAGCCGAACGGCGAGACGGTCGGTGACAAGCTGACGATCGCATATGAGCCGGTGTGGGCGATCGGCACCGGCCGTACCGCGACGGTGGAAGATATCGGCGCGATGCACCGCCACATCCGCGCCCGCCTGGTCGAGATCTTCGGCGAGGGCGGGGCGGACGTGCGCATCCTCTACGGCGGCTCGGTCAAGCCGGAGAACGCGGGCGAGCTGCTCGTAGCCGAAGAAGTGGGCGGGGCATTGGTCGGCGGGGCAAGCCTCACCGCCGAAAGTTTCCTCGGCATCATCATCGCCGCGGCCGGGGGCGAGCGGGCCTGAGCCCTCCTCACAGAACCCCGCCATTGTATTGCCGTGCCGCGCTCGCTAGATGCGCCGCACGCGCGTTTCCATAGAGCCGAGAAGCCCATGTTCCTGTTCCTCACCGTTCTGCAAGGCATCATTGCCGCTGCGCTTGTCGGCATCATCCTGATGCAAAAGAGCGAAGGCGGCGGCCTCGGCATGGGCGGCGGCGGCAATCCGTCGAGCATCTTTTCGGCGCGCGGTGCGGGCGATTTCCTCACCCGCACGACGGCGATCCTCGCGATCCTGTTCGTGATCCTGTCGATCGTTCTGGCCGCGGTCGCGGTCGATGTCAGCACCGGCGGAGAGATCGATACCTCGCTCAATCGCCAGGTGGCGCCCGCGGCACCCGCCGCCGGCGCGCAGCCGACCGGCATACCGGTAGACGCGGCCCCCGCGCCGGCACAATCCGCTCCCGCGCCGAAGTCGAACGATCCGCTGAGCGGCCTCGCCGACTAATTACCGCACTGGCTGGGGAAATCGTCCGTCCAGGGGCGGACTGCGCTTGCCACGACTCCGTTTCCGTCCCTAAGGCTCAACTCCCATGGCGCGGTTCATTTTCATAACCGGCGGCGTGGTGTCTTCGCTCGGAAAAGGCCTTATGGCCGCGAGCCTCGGCGCGCTGCTACAGGCACGCGGATACCGGGTTCGCATTCGAAAATTCGACCCTTATCTCAACGTCGATCCGGGCACGATGAGCCCGTATCAGCACGGTGAGGTCTACGTCACCGACGACGGGGCGGAGACCGACCTCGACCTTGGGCATTACGAGCGCTTCACCGGCGTCTCAGCGCACCAGGGCGACAACATCACCTCCGGCCGCATCTACCAGCAGATCATCGTCAAGGAGCGGCGCGGGGACTACCTTGGCGCCACGGTGCAGGTGATCCCGCACGTCACCGATCAGATCAAGGAGTTCGCGCTCGCGAACACCGACGATCTCGATTTCATCCTGTGCGAATTCGGCGGCACTGTCGGCGACATCGAGGGGCTGCCGTTCATCGAGGCGATTCGCCAGCTGCGGAACGAGCTTGGCCGCGAGCAGACCTGCGCGATCCACGTCACCCTGGTGCCCTACGTCGCGGCCGCGGGCGAACTGAAGACCAAGCCCACCCAGCACTCGGTGCGAGAGCTGACCAGTCTCGGCGTCCAGCCGGACCTGCTGCTGTGCCGCTGCGAATACCCGCTGCCGGCGAGCGAGCGGGCCAAGATCGCGCTGTTCTGCAACGTGCGGCCGGAAGCGGTGATCCAGGCGCTCGACGCGCCGACCATCTATTCCGTGCCCCTGCAATATCACGCCGAGGGGCTCGACGCCGAAGTGCTGCGGCACTTCGCGCTCGAAAGTGCTGCGCCCGATCTCAGCACCTGGGCCGACATCGTCGACCGCCATCAGAACCCCGAGGGCGAGGTGACGATCGGCGTGGTCGGCAAGTACGTCGGCCTGCCGGATGCCTACAAGTCATTGAACGAAGCGCTCGTGCACGGCGGCATGGCGAACAGGGTCAAGGTCAACATCCGCTGGATCGACGCCGAGGTGTTCGAGGAGGACGATTCCGAGATCGCCGCGCGCCTGGAGCCGATGCACGGCATCCTGGTGCCGGGCGGGTTCGGCGTTCGCGGCTCGGAAGGAAAGATCGCCAGCGTGCGGTTCGCACGCGAGCGGGGCGTGCCGTTCTTCGGCATCTGCCTTGGCATGCAGATGGCGTGCATCGAAGGCGCGCGGAACACCGCGGGAATCGCCGAGGCATCGTCGACCGAGTTCGGCGAGACCGCACATCCGGTCGTCGGCATCATCACCGAATGGATGAGCAAGGAAGGCTTGCAGACGCGCGGTGTCGAATCCGACATGGGCGGGACAATGCGGCTTGGCGCGTATGAAGCGCGCCTCTCCGGCAACAGCCATGTCTCGCGGATCTATGGGGGGGCGACGACGATCTCCGAACGTCACCGCCACCGCTACGAAGTCAACGGCGCGTATCGCGATCCATTGGAGAAGGGCGGGCTGGTATTTTCCGGCATGTCGCCCGACGGGTTGCTGCCCGAGATCGTTGAACGGCCGGACCATCCGTGGTTCGTCGGGGTGCAGTTCCACCCCGAGCTAAAGAGCAAGCCGTTCGACCCGCATCCGCTGTTTGCCGGTTTCATTGCCGCGGCGGTGCGCCAGTCCCGACTTGTCTGACGGCGGGACGCCGCAACCCAAGTTAACAAAAATTATCTTGCCTCCGACCGTCAGCTCGCCGTAGCTCATGCACGGGTCGCCGGAATTTGTCGTCGGCAAGTAAGGGGCGTGAGGGGAGGCATCCTGGAATCCGGCTCGGAAGACGAGACGGATCCGGCCAGGTTTCCTTGCGATTACCGTATTTTGCTGCCGGCGCGGGCTTCGCCCGATGAGCTTGTTCTGGAGATGATCGTCTTCTGCGACCCGGGCGGTCTGATTCGGACGAGTCGGCGCTTCAGCGTCGAGGGGGCGGTTCTTTCGGGAGCCGCCCCTAACCTTTGAGCTTCACGCGGGAAGCTCGGCGACCAGCCGGGCCAGCTCCGATGCTTTCGAAACGTCTGTCTTCTGATACGCGCGTTGGAGCAAGGTCTTCGCCGTTGCTCCGGTGACGCCGCGACGGTTCGCCACTTCCTCGATGTTTAGTCCGCTGGATACCATAAGCACGACATCGGCTTCGGCGCTGGTCAGCCGGTAGAGCTGCCGAAGCAGTTCCCCACGGCTTGTCCGTTCACGGTCGGGATCGACGATCAGCACCAGCGCATTGGTCCGCTCACCGGATTCGAACGGGTGTACCACCAGCGAATAGGGCCTGCGCGCTCCGCTGCGCGAAACGAGCAACGCGCCGCCGCGAGCGCCCTCGCGCCGCAAAGCCTGGTGCAGGTATTTGACATACCGTTCGTGCTCTGCCGCGACGGTCAGCTCCAGCCGGTTCAGGATCAGGGATAAGCCATCGTTCCGGCGAAGAATCGCCCGCGCCCCGGCATTTGCGAGCGCGACCGTGCAGCCCGGGGAGATTACCAGAGCCGCCTGGGGCATCGTTTCGAGCGTCGCTTCCAAGGTGGCACGGCTCGCACAGGCCTGGTCCAGCCGCAGCTGGGTGCCGACAATGCGACCGAGGTGCGGCGTCAGTTCATCGAGTGCCGCGACATCGGAATCCTCGAACGGCCGAGCCTTGAGTGCGCGATGGACGCCGATGCCGATCAGTCCGACGTTCGGGATCGGAATCAGCATGCCCAGGCAACGGCCGGTATCGTCACCGAAGTGGCGGATCATGTCCTGGTAGAAGCGCGACCGAACGTAATCCGCATCGGGCACGTATTCGAGCAGGTTGAGCGCCCGCCCACGAGGCGCGCGATCGGTCTGGAGCTGCCAGATATCGTGGTGATAGATGCCTTCGTCCACGTAATAGCGGTTCATCTGCGGATCGAAGTAAGAACTCTCCACCACCCGGGGTTTCGCATCCGTGCCGATCACCTGAAAACTGCCGGAGCGGCCTCCGCCAACCTCCGCCAGCAGCCCGGGCAGGGCCGCAAACCCCCCGTTGCCGATCGTGTCGTAGAGCTCGTCAACGAGCTTCGCCTTGCGAGCCGAAGTCACCTGTCCCCCATGAGACCGAGCATTCCATGAAACGAAGCCACTGAAAAGTAGGAATTGTCATCCGTTCGGGTGACGACGCTCCGGTCCCGCTCCGTTATCGGCACGGGTAATCGTTGTGTACGCTTTGCCAGTGTGGGGGCCACTGGCAGCATCGCAACAGGGATTGCCGGGGCGACCATACTGCGGCCTTCACGGCAGAAGGGGCGGGAAGGCATTGCGCCTTTCCGCCCCTCGAATTTCGCACCTTTAATTCAGGTCGATCGTACGCGGTCAGGCGGCCACGGCCGTGTCCTTGTTGCCGTCGACCACTTCGAGCTTCTGCTGGCTGCCGAGCACGATCTTCTTGGGCTTCATCGCGTCCGGCACTTCGCGCACCAGATCGATGACCAGCAGGCCATCGGCAAGATCGGCGTGCTCCACGCGCACGAAATCGGCGAGCTCGAAACGTCGCTCGAAGCCGCGGTTGGCGATGCCGAGGTGGAGCATCTCGCCTTCGCCCGCCTCATCCTGCTTGCGGCCCTGGATCACCAGCAGGTTCTGCTGCGCGGTAATGTCGAGGTCGGCAGGCTTGAAGCCGGCGACGGCAAGCGTGATGCGATAGGCATCTTCGCTGCGGCGCTCGATATTGAACGGGGGGTAGTTGTCGCCGGCGCTATTGCGCGCCTGGTTCTCGAGCAGGTCGAACAGACGGTCGAAGCCCACGGTCGAGCGGCGATAGGGAGTAAAATCAAGTCGGTTCATCGAAACAAATCCTCCAATGAGCAATTTGCAATAAGGCGGCAGGCCCGATCAGGCGCCCGCCGTGTCACCAGCCCTTTCGGCATCCGGCGACAGGCACTAGATATGGTTGACGAAAGCACGTTCAAGCCCTCGCCAGCCTCTGTTTCCAAAGGGAAAAGCATGCCGCAGCCCAAAGTCGAGATCTACACCAAGATGTATTGCGGCTATTGTTTCCGCGCCAAGCGGCTGCTGGACGGCAAAGGCGTTGAGTTCACCGAGTACGACATCACCCTGGGCGGGCCGAAGCGCGACGAGATGCGCACCCGTGCGCCGGGCGCGATGACGGTGCCGCAGATCTTCATCGACGACAAGCTAATCGGCGGCTCGGACGATCTTGTAGCCCTTGATCGCGCGGGCAAGCTCGACGGTTTGTTGGGCAAGTGACCCGCGTCGCCCTGTTGCAGATGACAGCGGGCATCGACCCGCAGGTCAATGGCGCGGTCCTGGTCAAAGCCGCCGAGGACGCGGCCGCGGGCGGGGCGGCGATGCTGTTCACGCCCGAAATGAGCGGCATGCTCGACCGTGACCGCGCGCGGGCAGCCGCGCATATCGTTCCCGAGGGCGCGAGTCCGGTTTTAGCGGCCGTGCGCGAAGCGGCCGCCCGGTACAGCCTGTGGATCGCGCTCGGCTCGCTGGCGGTGCTGCGTGAGGATGGGCGTTGGGCGAATCGCTCGTTCCTGATCGATGCGAGCGGGGACGTCGCCGCTCGCTATGACAAGATCCATATGTTCGACGTCCAGCTGGCGAGCGGCGAAAGCTGGCGCGAATCCAGCGCCTACGCGCCGGGTGAGCAAGTCATCGCCGCGGAGACGCCGCTTGGCCGGCTTGGCCTCGCCGTGTGTTATGACCTGCGCTTTCCGGCGCTGTTCGAGGAATTCGGCCGCCGGCGCTGCGATGCGATCGCGATCCCCGCGGCGTTCACCGTCCCGACCGGCGAGGCGCACTGGCACGTCCTCCAGCGCGCACGTGCGATCGAGGCGAGTGCGTTCGTGATCGCCGCCGCGCAGGTCGGGCGGCACGAGGATGGCCGCGCGACTTACGGCCACAGCCTGGTGGTGGATCCGTGGGGCGAAGTCGTGCTCGACATGGGCAGTGAAGGGCCGGCGCTCGGGTTCGCCGATCTGGACCCGGCGCGCATCGCCGATGTCCGCGCGCAACTGCCCAGTCTTGCGAACAAGCGCGATATCCCTAGATCGAAGCCATGATCGTATTCGACCTCGCCTGCTCCGATGGGCACCGCTTCGAAGGCTGGTTCGCCTCGTCGGACGATTTTGCCGCGCAATCCGCGCGGGGGCTGGTCGAATGCCCAAGCTGCGGCTCGCAGCAGGTCGCCAAAGCACCGATGGCGCCGGCTGTGCCGAGAAAGGGCAACCAGCGCAGCGCCGCGAAGCAGCCTGTCGCCAACGCGGCCATGCCGCCCGAAGTCGCCGAAGCGCTCCAGCAACTCGCGCAGGCGCAGGCCAAGGCGCTCGAAGGCTCTAAATGGGTCGGCGACAATTTCGCCGAACAATCGCGCGCGATGCACTACGGCGAGCGCGACGCCGCGATCATCCACGGCCGCGCCACGCCCGCCGAGGCGAAGGAACTGCGTGAGGAAGGCGTCCCGGTCGCGCCTTTGCCGTTCCCGGTCGTGCCGCCGGGCGATCTCAACTGATTGCGCCCGGCAGCTCGCTTCCCTAAACGCGTGCGCGAGTGCGCCCGTAGCTCAGCAGGATAGAGCACCAGATTCCTAATCTGGGGGCCATGGGTTCGAATCCCGTCGGGCGCACCAAAAGGACCCTTCCTTCCGGGCTGCCCTTTTGTCATCCCCAGGTTGC
>CAYNXB010000047.1:0-10745 GCA_964401045.1 uncultured Sphingomonadaceae bacterium
AGCTACCTCGATTACGCGATGAGCGTGATCGTGAGCCGCGCGCTGCCCGACGTGCGCGATGGCCTCAAGCCGGTCCACCGCCGCATCCTGTGGGCCAGCCAGGAAGGCGGGTTCGTTGCCGGGCGCCCGTACCGCAAGTCAGCCAAGATCGTCGGCGATACGATGGGCAACTACCACCCGCACGGCAACCAGGCGATCTACGACGCCCTCGCCCGCATGGTGCAGTGGTGGTCGATGCGCGTGCCGCTGATCGATGGTCAGGGCAACTTCGGCTCGATGGACCCGGATCCGCCGGCGGCCGAACGCTACACCGAAGCGCGTCTTGCCAGAGTCGCCAACGCGCTGCTCGACGACATCGACAAGGACACCGTCGATTTCGTGCCCAACTACGATGGCTCGCGTGACGAGCCGTCCGTGCTTCCGGCGGGCTTTCCGAACCTGCTGGTCAACGGCGCGGGCGGCATTGCCGTTGGCATGGCGACCAACATTCCGCCGCACAATCTGGGCGAAGTGATCGACGGTTGCTTCGCCTTCATGGACAACCCGGCGATCACCTCTGAAGAGCTGTTCGAGATCATCCCGGGACCGGACTTCCCCACCGCACCGCTGATCCTCGGCAGCGCGGGCGCGCGCGCCGCCTACACCACCGGACGTGGTTCGGTGATCATGCGCTGCCGCCATAAGATCGAGGAAGGCCGCGGCGACCGTCAGTCGATCGTGCTGACCTCGATCCCTTATCAGGTCGGCAAAGCCGGGCTGGTCGAGAAAATCGCCGACGCCGCCAAGGATAAGCGGATCGAGGGCATTTCGGATATCCGCGACGAATCCAACCGCCAGGGCGTGCGGGTGGTGATCGATCTCAAGCGTGACGCTACCGCCGATGTCGTACTCAACCAGCTGTGGCGCCATACACCGGCGCAAGCGAGCTTCCCTGCGAACATGCTGGCGATCCGCGGCGGGCGGCCCGAGACGCTGACGCTGCGCGACTTCATCCAGGCGTTCATCGTCTTTCGCGAAGAAGTCATCACCCGGCGTACCAAGTTCGAGCTCAACAAGGCGCGCGAACGGGCTCACATCTTGCTCGGCCTGGTGGTCGCGGTCTCGAACCTCGACGAAGTCGTGGCGATGATCCGCAGCGCGGCCAATCCGGCCCAGGCGCGCGAACGGCTGCTCGCCAAGGAATGGCCGATTGGCGACATCGCCCAGTACATCCGCCTGGTCGAGGCGATTGAACCCGATGCCGACCAGAGCGGCGGCACCTACCGCCTGTCCGAACGGCAGGTGCGGGCGATCCTCGAGCTGCGTCTCCATCGCCTGACTGCGATCGGCCGCGACGAGATCGGCGACGAGCTCAAGGAGCTTGCCAGCGCGATCGCGGAATACCTCTCGATCCTCGCCGACCGCCGCAAGCTCTACGAAGTGATGCGCACCGAGCTGGCCGCCATTCGCGAAGCTTACGCCACTCCGCGCCTAAGCGAGATCGCGCCCGCGTGGGACGGAATCGACGACGAGGACCTGATCGAACGCGACGAGATGGTCGTGACCGTGACTCTCGACGGCTACATCAAACGCACGACGCTCTCGACCTTCCGGGCGCAAAATCGCGGCGGCAAGGGCCGCGCGGGGATGGCCACCAAGGACGAGGACGCGGTGTCGAACATGTTCGTCACCAGCACCCACAACCCCGTGCTGTTCTTCTCGACCGCGGGCAAAGTCTACCGGCTCAAGGTGTGGAAGCTGCCCGAGGGCGGCCCGGCCACGCGCGGGCGGCCGATCGTCAATCTTCTGCCCGCGCTCGACGAGGGTGAGACGATTGCCGCCGTGCTGCCGCTGCCGGAGGACGAGACGACCTGGGGTGCACTCAGCGTGGTGTTCGCCACGGCCAGGGGCAACGCCCGCCGCA
Organism: uncultured Sphingomonadaceae bacterium; assembly: GCA_964401045.1. Lineage (GTDB taxonomy): Bacteria > Pseudomonadota > Alphaproteobacteria > Sphingomonadales > Sphingomonadaceae > CAYNXB01. Next base: position 1,904 of record CAYNXB010000047.1, read on the forward strand.
ACAGCATGGATGCGTTCGCCAACATCCCCTCTAACGGCAAGTTCGCGATGCGCTTCGAGGAAGGCTCCGCCGACCGGCTGATCGGGGTCGCACTGCTCAACGCCGGTGACGACGTGCTGCTCGCCACGCGCCAGGGCAAGGCTATCCGCTTCGCCGGCGACGACGTGCGCGAATTCCAGAGCCGCACCTCGACCGGCGTGCGCGGCATGACCCTCAAGGGAGACGACGAGGTCGTCTCCCTGTCGATCCTGCACCGCGTCGGCACCACGCAGGAGGAGCGCGAGGACTACCTCCGCTACGCCCCGTGGAAGGCCGAGAAGGAAAGCGAACCCACGGTCAGCGCGGAGCGCATGGCCGAACTGGCCGAGCAGGAGCAGTTCATCCTCACCGTCTGCGCCAACGGTTATGGCAAGCTCTCGTCGGCTTACGAATACCGGCGCACCGGCCGCGGCGGCCAGGGCGTGACCAACATCGACAACATCAAGCGCAACGGCCCGGTGGTGGCGAGCTTTACCGCCACCCAGGCCGATCAGCTGATGCTGGTGACCAACCAGGCCAAGCTGATCCGCATCGGGCTCGACAGCCTGCGGGTGATCGGCCGCGGCACGGCCGGCGTGAAGCTGTTCGATGTGAGCGACAACGAGCACATCGTCAGCGCAGTGCGGCTCGATGAGCAACCCGAACCGGAGAACGAAGCCGAGGAGGCAGTGGTCGAGGAAATGGCCGGCCGCACCACTCAGGAAATCCCGCCGCAGACCGAGCAGGCGCGGGACGATCTCGACGAAGGGGACGCGTAGCTAGGCCTGGTGGTCGCGCCGCAAGGTCTGCACCACCCCGGTGCAGATCAGAAACTGGCCGACATAGTAGAGCGGCCAGACCAGCAAGTCCGCTGGTCTGGCGAGCGTGCCGCCGATGCTGGCGAACAGCAGCAGGTCCGAGGCGACAAACAGCAGCGCGCCGATGCCGACGTGGTAGCGCGAGAAGCGGCTGGTCCAGGCAGTCGCGGCCATGCCGCCCAGCGCGAGGGCGTAGAGCGCCACCGTCCACTCGCGCGCCAGCAGGTAGGCGGCAAGCGGCGTGAGCAGGAGCAAGGCAACGGCTGCCGCCTTCTGGCTTCCGGTCGCGCTCGTCCTGCGGTTGTGCGGCTGAAGATAGAGCGCCAGCGCCAGCAAGTGGCTGGCGAAGAACAGCGCCCCGCCCTGCGCCTCGTAAAACTCGATGACCATATCGCCCACAGCCGCAACGGCCATCACCGCGGCAATCAGGTGCACATCATTGCTGCGGCTGCGATACCACGCATAGATCGCGAGCAAGGCCACCCCGGCGCCCTTGACCAGCGCGAGGTAGATTTCGCCCAGCGGGCCATCGCGCAGGATGTAATACGCGAGCGCCGCGGCGATGCTCGCGAGCAGGTACGGGCGTTTCTCGGCGAGAGCGCGACGGGCCATGCCGTTGCTTGGCCTTGAACGGGCGGGCGGGCAAGCGGTAGAGGCGGTCGATGACTCATGATGTCCACATCGTCGGCGGCGGGCTCGCCGGGAGCGAGGCCGCCTGGCAGCTCGCCCGGCGCGGCTTTCGCGTGCGGTTGTCCGAAATGCGCGGGGGCGGTGACACCACGCCCGCACACCAGGGCGATGGCCTTGCCGAGCTGGTGTGCTCGAATAGCTTCCGCTCCGACGACGACGAAAAGAACGCCGTCGGCCTGCTGCACCACGAGATGCGGCGGCTGGATTCGCTGATCATGCGCGCGGGCGAAGTGGCACGCGTACCAGCGGGCTCGGCGATGGCGGTCGACCGTGACGTGTTCTCCGCTGAAGTCGAGCGCGCGCTGCGCGAGCATCCCAACGTCGAGATCGTGCGCGAGCGGATCGACACCCTGCCCGCTTCGGGCCTGACCATCGTTGCCACCGGACCACTTACCGCCGCCGCACTTGCTCAAAGCATCGTCGCGGCAACGGGCAGCGAGCGCCTCGCATTCTTCGATGCGATTGCCCCGATCGTCCATCGCGACAGCATCGACATGGATATCTGCTGGATGGCCGCGCGGTGGGACAAAGGCGGCAAGGACTACGTCAATTGCCCGATGGACAAGGAGCAGTACCTCGCCTTCCACCAGGGCCTGCTGGATGGCGAGAAGGGCGAGTTCAAGGAGTGGGAAGCGAGCACGCCCTACTTCGAGGGGTGCATGCCGATTGAGGTGATGGCCGCTCGCGGTGTCGATACGCTGCGCTTCGGGCCGATGAAGCCGGTCGGGCTCGATAATCCGCACTGGGCGACGCCCGAGCATCCCAACGGGCGCTGGCCCTACGCGGTGGTCCAGCTGCGGCAGGACAACAAGCTCGGCACGCTATGGAACATGGTCGGGTTCCAGACCAAGCTGAAGCATGCGGAGCAGGTGCGGCTGTTCCGCACCATCCCGGGGCTTGAGAACGCCGAGTTCGCGCGACTTGGCGGGCTCCACCGCAACACTTTCCTCAACTCACCCGAGTTGCTCGACCGGCAATTGCGATTGAAGTCGGCGCCGCACATCCGTTTCGCCGGACAGGTGACGGGGTGCGAGGGCTATGTCGAAAGCTCGGCGGTTGGCCTGCTTGCCGGGATGATGGCTGCCGAAGAACTGGCCGGACGAATCTGGACGCCGCTGCCGCCGACCACGGCGATGGGCGCGCTGCTCGCGCACATCACCGGCGATGCCGAGGCGGACAGCTACCAGCCGATGAACGTCAACTTCGGGCTGTTTCCGCCGCTGCCCGAGGTGAAGAAGAAGGCGCGCAAGGAAGCGTATACCGGGCGCGCGAAGGAGGACTTTGGCGCTTGGTTCGCAAGTCGGGAAACCGTCCCGGCCTAGCTCAACACCGGCATTTGGGCTTGGGCTTCTGCTTGGGCGCGGTGGTTGCGAACTCTGCCTGGTCCAGCTCGCCGTCATGATTGCGGTCGGCGCCGTCAAACCGGTCAACCGTGGTCACCGCCCATTCCTCGAACGTCAGCAGGTTGTTGCCGTCCTTGTCGAGATCGCGGAACCCCTGGGTACGGCTCGAAAGCATCTCGTCGCGGGTGATCCTGAGGTCACGGTTACGATCGTAGCGGAAGAAGCGCTGCTGCTCGCGTGTCAGGTCGTCGGCCTTAGGTAGCGCCGGGCCGCGCAACCCTGCGACGTCGGCGGTCGGCAGGCCGGTCGGTTCAGGCGCGAGCGCGGGAGGCGGCGGCGCGCCGCGCGTGACCTCCGCCCGCCCCTGCAGCCAGAACAGGCCAAGCCCGACTAGCAACAGTGCTGTGATCGCTCCCAGAGCGAGCCGGTTCATCGTATTGCCCCCATTGCCAATCGGCAGCTTAGCTCAGCGGCCAACGATGCCAAGCCTGAGCGCGGTCAATCCCGCCAACGCCCCGTCCACCAGGGGAGCGCCGCCGCCGCGCGCGAATGAGCGCCGCGCCAGGCCGTCGAGCACCCTCAACGGCCGCAGCGCGCGCGGCAGGGAGGCTTGGTGCAGGCCGCTTGCACGCGCGGCGTCGAGCGCCCGGTCGCGTTCTTCGGCGTTGCCAAGGTGCGCGGCGAGATCGGCCAGCGCCCAGCGCCTGCCCGCCTGCTCGGCGGAAGTCCGGGAGCCGCCTTCTCCCGCCACTGCGGCAAGGCCGGCGAACCCTGCCGCCCTGCCCGCGGCAAATCCCTCGATTGCCTCGGCATCAAGGCTTTCATCGAGCAGGTGCTCCCACCCATCGACCACCGCGATCAGCGCCGCCTCCCGCTCGCGCCAACTCGCCAGCAGGTCGAGCAGCGGGTCGCCTTTGGGCCGCAATTCGATCGGCTCAGCCAGACGCTCGCGCCACCACGCCAGCCGCGCTTGCGTGAGCAGCGGCTCACGGGCCTTCCGCACCAGGTTGGCGAGATGAGCGTCGAGCGCGAACAGGCCAAGCGTCACTTCGCGCAAGCGCCGCGGCGCATAGGCCAGCGCCAGTCGTTGCGGCAGCGGCAGGGTCTCGACCAGCGATTGCATCGCGCCTGCCTGTCAGGCCGCACGGAGCCCGGTCAAGCCCATTACGGCAGCGGAAATGAGTGAATAAATTAACCGTGTCGGTTGGGGATGCCTTATCGGGCGACCGCTAAAGCTCTGGGAATGTGGCGGAAGTTTCATTCCGAACAACGCATCCCGGGCGGCTTCTTCGCACGCCTGGCGCGTGATCGCGCGGGCAACACGCTGGCGATCGTCGCCGCTTCCATCATGCCTCTGCTGGCGATGGTCGGCGGCGGGGTCGATATGGGCCGCTCGTACCTCTCGCAAAGCAGGCTGCAGCAGGCCTGCGACGCCGGCGTGCTCGCCGCGCGCAAGGCGCTCGGCACCGAAGCCGCGGTGACCCACGACATCCCTGAGCGGGCGGCCGAGCTTGGCCAGCGGTTCTTCAACATCAACTTCCGCGACGGCTCCTACGGCACGCGCGACCGCGATTTCACGATGATCCTCGAGGAAAACTACGCGATCACCGGCGAAGCCGCAGTCGCCGTTCCGACCACGATCATGCGCATCTTCGGCAAGGAGGAAGTGCCGATCAAGGTCGCCTGCCAGGCGCAGATCAACTTCTCGAACACCGACGTGATGATGGTGCTCGATGTCACCGGGTCGATGGCCCAGACCAATCCGGGCGACAGCGTGCGCAAGATCGACGCGCTCAAGGATACCGTCCGTGCGTTCCAAGCACAGCTTGCAGCAGCGGCGCAGGCCGGCACCCGCATCCGCTACGGATTCGTGCCCTATTCGACCAACGTCAACGTCGGCGGACTGCTCGAAGACGACTGGGTGGTAGATCGCTGGACCTACCAATCGCGTGAGGTATCGCTCGACATCAAGTTGCCGAAGATGGCCACGCGCGAAACCTCACCGGTGCTTGTTTCAGGCAACATGACCAGCGCGCCCGCGGGCAGCTATGCGGCGACCTACAACAGCAAAGGCGGCCCGAAAGGCACGGGTGGCTACCAGTGTGCCGCGCCGCCGAAGGGCAATGTCACGGTGCAGGAGCAGCAACTCTCTAAAAGCACCCAGCTGATTCTGCTGCCCCTGCCAGGCACCAAGACGACGATCCACATCCGCCGCACGCGGAACGGCGTCGACAACGTGGTGACGCTCGACGACCAGATTTGCCGGGTCGAGTCCAAAACCTACACCAGCTACATTGAGGAATTCGACCGCATTACCGAGCCGACCGGGGACCTGTTGACGGGCTGGCGCTACCACCCCGTCACGGTCGACGTCGACGATTGGCGGACAACCTCGAACGGCTGCATGGAGGAGCGCAGCACCTACGAGATCGACGATTACGACAACGTCGACCTCACCCGCGCGCTCGATCTCGACATCGACCTCGTGCCGACCAGCGACCCTGCGACACAGTGGCGGCCGATGTTCCCCGGCATGATCTACAACCGTGCGCTCGAATGGGACGGCAAAGGCAAGTTCGAGCCCAAGGACGTCGTCACTGACAAGGATTTCGTCAATCCCGAGGCGGGCGGCCTCGCCAGCTGCCCCGCGCCGGCGCGCAAGCTTGCCGAGATGACCCCGGAGGACCTCGACACTTATCTCGCGACGCTACAACCGACCGGATCGACCTACCACGACATCGGCATGATCTGGGGCGGCCGCCTGATCTCGCCGACCGGGCTGTTCGCCGACCAGAACAAGAATCTCGGTGATTCCTCGCCGACCAACCGCAACCTGATCTTCCTCACCGATGGCGAGACCGCCCCGCGCGACGTCAACTACACCACCTACGGCGTCGAGCCGCTGGATCAGCGCCGCTGGAATCCTAAGTCCAAGCTGACACTCACCCAGACGGTCGAAAAGCGCTTCAGCTTCGCCTGCTCCGAAGTGCGCAAGCGCAACGTCACCGTGTGGGTAATCGGCTTCGGCACTTCGCTGAATCCCGTGATGAAGGACTGCGCGGGCGAAGGGCACTATTTCGAGGCGGCGGACGCGGTCGAACTCAACGCCACCTTCGCAGCAATTGCCAAGAAGATGAGCGAACTGAGGATCAGCCGGTGACCGCGCTGCGAGCCCTTCGCCGTGATGAGCGCGGCGCGACGCTGGTCGAATTCGCGCTGGTCGCCCCGGTGCTGCTGCTGACCCTGCTCGGCCTGTTCGAGATGGGCTACAACTACTACATCCAGGCGCAGCTCCAGGGTGCAATCCAGAAAGCAGCGCGCGATTCCACCATCGAAACCGCGATGGGCAAGACGAGCGAGATTGACGACCGGGTCGCGAACGCAGTGCACATGATCGTGCCGGGTGCGAAGGTGGGCTTCTCGCGCACGTCGTACACCAACTTCGCGGACCTCTCCGAGCCCGAGGACTTCACCGACATCGACGGCAACGGCACCTGCAGCGATGGCGAGCCGTTCGAGGACGCCAATGCCAACGGCACGTGGGACCAGGACCGGGGCAAGCTCGGCCAGGGCGGCGCGCGCGATGCGGTGCTCTATGTCGTCTCGGTCAGCTACCGGCGCATGTTCGGGGTCGCGCGGCTGATCGGCTTTCCGGAAATGTTTACGACAGAGGCGACCACGGTGGTGCGCAACCAGCCGTTCGGCGACCAGACCATCGCCGCGGTGGCGGGGACTTGCGCATGAGTGCGCTGGCCCTTCTCCGCACCCTCGCCGCTTCGCGATCGGGCGTGGCGGCAACCGAGTTCGCGCTGTCGCTGCCGCTCCTCCTGACAGCCGGTCTTTACGGGGTCGAGACCGCCAACCAGGCGGTGATGCAGATGCGTGTAAGCCAGATCGCGGTGCTGATCGCCGACAACGCCTCACGCGTGGGCGAGAACTCGCTGCTCGGCGAAACGAAGATCTACGAAAGTGACATCAACGACGTGTTCTACGGCGCGAATGTGGAGGGTGGCTCTCACTTCAACCTCTACGATCACGGCCGGGTGATCCTCTCGAGCCTCGAAGTCGTTCCCGGCACGGAGGACCAGCAATACATCCACTGGCAGCGCTGCATGGGCAAGAAGGAGTACCCATCCAGCTACGGCAACGCCGGCGACGGGACCGATTCCGAGCTGCCCGGCATGGGCCCGCAGGGTGAGGAGATCGTGGCGATAGACGATGAAGCAGTGATGTTCGTGGAGGTCGTGTGGGACTACCAGCCGCTCGTCGGCGGGATATTCACCCATGTCGACCAGCTCCACGCGACCGCCGCGTTCAACGTGCGCGAGAACCGCGACCTGACGCAGATATATCAGCGTGACGCCGCCAAACCCGCGCCTGCCGCGACTTGCGACAAGCACGGGGGCGTGGACACCTAGTCCTTGTAGGTAACCTGCTTCACCGCCGCGACGATCCGCGCGGAATCGATCAGAGCCAGCTTCTCCAGATTGGCCGCATAAGGCAGCGGCACATCCTCGTTGCATACGCGCAGCACCGGCGCGTCGAGGTCGTCGAAGCCCTGCTCCATGCACACCGCCATCACTTCCGACGCGATCGAGCAGGTCGGCCAGCCTTCTTCGGCGACCACCACGCGGTTGGTCTTGGCGAGGCTCGCCAGGATTGTCTCATGGTCGAGCGGGCGCAGGGTCCTCAGGTCGATCACCTCAGCGTCGATCCCCTCGCCCGCAAGTTCCTCCGCCGCTTCGAGCGCGAGCCCGACACCGATCGAATACGATACGATCGTCACGTCCGTGCCCTCGCGCATGATCCGCGCCTTGCCGATCGGCAGCACGTGCTCGTCGAGCTCGGGCAACTCGAAGCTCTTGCCGTAAAGCAGCTCGTTTTCGAGGAACACCACCGGGTCTTCGCAGCGGATCGCGGCCTTGAGCAGGCCCTTGGCGTCCGAGCTATCGTAGGGCGCGATCACGATCAGACCGGGGACGCTCGCATACCACGGGCCGTAGTTCTGGCTGTGCTGGGCGGCAACCCGGCTCGCCGCGCCGTTGGGGCCGCGGAACACCACCGGGCAGCGCATCTGGCCGCCCGACATATAGTTGGTCTTGGCCGCCGAGTTCACGATGTGGTCGATCGCCTGCATCGCGAAGTTGAAGGTCATGAACTCGACAATCGGGCGCAGGCCGCCCATCGCCGCGCCGGTGCCGATGCCGGCAAAGCCGTATTCGGTAATCGGTGTGTCGATAACCCGCTTGGGCCCGAATTCCTCAAGCAGGCCCTGGGTGACTTTGTAGGCCCCCTGATATTCGGCGACTTCCTCGCCCATCACGAACACGCGCTCGTCGCGCCGCATTTCCTCGGCCATCGCATCGCGCAGCGCTTCGCGCACGCTGACAGTCGCCATGTTGGTGCCGACGGGGATTTCGGGGTCCTTGACCTTCGGCTTCACCGCGGCCTTTTCCAGCTTGTCCGTGCCGGACGGCGCATCGGCCTTGGGCCCTTCGGATTCAGCGGCCTTCTGCTGCTCGGCCGGCGCATCTGCTTTGGGAGCAGGCGCGCTAATGGCGGACACGTCTTCGCCCTCTTCGGCGAGCAGCGCGATAACGGTGCCGACGGGCACGTTCTCGGTCCCTTCGGAAACGAGGATCTTGCCGACTTTGCCTTCGTCGATGCTCTCGAACTCCATCGTCGCCTTGTCGGTCTCGATTTCGGCCAGCACATCGCCCGGCTGGACGGTGTCGCCTTCCTTGACCAGCCATTTGGCGAGGGTGCCCTCCTCCATGGTCGGCGAGAGCGCGGGCATCTTCAGTTCGGTCGTCATCAGTACGAATCCACCAGCACGTCAGTGTAGAGCTTGGCCGGCTCCGGCTCGGGAGAGGTTTCGGCGAAATCTGCCGCCTCGGCGATCTGCGCGCGAATGCGCTTGTCGATGTCCTTCAGCTCGGCCTCGCTCTTGCCGCGCTTCTCGAGCTCGGCTCC
>CAYNXB010000047.1:10845-20591 GCA_964401045.1 uncultured Sphingomonadaceae bacterium
GAGAACATGTGCATCGAGCCGCCCTTGCCGTGGCTGATGCCGGCCTGACGGCCGGTCAGCTCGGCCATGATCACCTTGGGATCGATGCCGTAGGCCAGCATATGACCGTGATCGCGATAACCGGTGATGACGCTGTCCTTGCCCTCCTCGAGCGCGGACTGGAGGCCCACCGCGACCGCTTCCTGGCCAATGTAGAGATGACAGAACCCGCCGATCAGGCCGTTGCCGTAAAGTTGCCCCGCCTTTTCCTCGAAGCGGCGGATCAACAGCATCTTTTCGTAGAATTCGAGCAGCTCGGCGTCGCTCGCGTCGTAGCGACGGTTCTTCTCGAACGCTTCCTGCAGGCTGTGCAGCGCGAAATCGTCGCCAGCTGCGTCAGGCTCCTTGGCGGTCTTGGCGCCCGATTTGGCGCCAGCTTTTTGGACGGGTTTAGCCAAGGCGTACACTCTCCTGAAGGCGATTGCGGCCAGCCTATAGGCTTAAGCCGCGAGCGGGCGCAACGCCTCGCTTCATGCCTTCAACGAGCAACGGGACAACGGGAGCCGAGCTCAGTGCGCGCCCTGGGGCGGCTGAAGCTCGAGGACGACTTCGTCCGGGTGGACGACATTGAGGTTGCGCCGCAGCAGCTCCCCAACAAGATCGGGATCGGCGTGATTGAGATCCAGCAGCGCAACACGGTTCTTGAGCTCGTCACGCTCGGCGGTGAGATGGGCGATCCGGCCTTGCCGCTGATCCAGCAAAGCGACATTTTCGCCCCACGCCAGCAACCCGCTCGGGCCGGCAAGCGCCAGGCCGCCGAGCAGCAGCAGCACCCCGAGAGCGCCCAACTGGGTCAGCTTTTCGCGCGGGACGCGGCGTTTGACGACGGTTTTGTTCACGGCGCCCACAGAATCACAGTTAAGATGCGGATTCAAGCCATATTCGCCGGGTTTTGAACGGTCTGCCGCAATAGCTCCGGACGATCGATGCCCGTGGCCTGCGCCTGCGCCTGGACCGGCTCACTCACCGGCAAGCCTCTTGCGCCCCATTCTGCTTGCCGCCACTAAGCGTGCCGGTGATGGGAGATTCTATGCTTACGCAGCGCGCTATCCTGATTGCGGTTGGGGCGGCCTTCGCGGCCAGTCCGATGCCCGCCGCTGCGCAGGTGCCCGACAACGTCGTGCTCAACATCATGCGCGAATGTGCCAAGGTCGATGACCCCAGCGCGCGTCTGGCATGCTACGACAACAATATCCGCTCAGCAGGCGGCAACCCGCGCAACGTTCCGGGCCAGTCCCCCGTCGTGCGCGGCGGCAACGCCCCGAACAGCGGCGGTGGCAACGGCCCGGACGGCTTCGGGGCCGAGAGCGTCAAGTCGCCCGACCGCTTCGCGAGCTCGGAAGCGCGCGGACAGGGGCCTGATGAGATCAGCGCCCGCGTAACGGCCGCTCAGGAGCGCGAGCCGGGCGTCTATCTGGTAACGATCGACGGCGGCGCGCAGTGGCTGTTCGCGGAAACCGTCGGCCGCACGTTCCGGGCGCCGCGCAAGGGTGACGCCGTCGAAATCCAGCGCGCCTCGCTCGGGAGCTTCCTTATGGTAGTCAACGGGCAGCAGGCCGTCCGCGTGCGCCGGGTGCGCTAAAGCGCCTTCTCGCCCGCTCAGTGAGTGTCGAGTTCGCGCAAGGCCCGTTCCCGCTCGAGCTGCGCGGCGGCGTTGCGGCGAATCTTGCCGAACGTCGTCATGAACCTCTCGAGGCGCTCCTCCTCGAGCGGGGAGAGCATGAATGCGGCACGCTCCCGGCCCGCCTCGAATATCACACGATAGACTTCGACGCCCTGTCCGGTCGGTGAGAACCGGCCATGGCGGCGCCCGGGATTTCCTTCACGGCGCACCAGGCCCTGTTCGATCAGGTTGTTGACCGTGCGCCCGGCCTGGCTGTGGTCACGCTGCAGCGCCGCGACCAGCCGTGGCCATTCCGTCGGCGCGTCGTAAGAGATTTCGCTCAGCACCCAGGCCTCGAAATTGGAAAGGCCGGTGAGGCGCTTGAAGGTCAGGGCGCCGCTGCGGGAAAAATAGGCCATCAGCGTGAACAGCGGCGATGTCAGCCGCGCGCGATCGACCGCGATTTTCTCGCCCGCGCGACGCTCCTCGATGCCGTAGACGGCGCGGAAATCGGTTTCCGTCTGCCCCCGCGCTCCGCTCACCTCACGCTCACGGTCATAGAGCTGCACCGCACGGTCGAGCAGCAGTTCGACCACGGCGATGAACTCGACCAGCTCGTGGTCGCCGACGTCGAACGTCAGTTCGCGGCTGCGCAGCTCCGACAGGCGAAGCAGGCGATCGGTGAGGCTGGTGCCCTTGCCGGTCAGCGCGATGGGACTGCGGATCTGCCCACGCTCGACCAGCTCCAGCTCCAGCAGCCGCTTGACCGACCGGCTGACCTGCGCCTTGTCGACGCCCGTCGCAGCGGAAATTCCGGCAGGAGCGAGTGCACCGAGCTGGCGCAGCAGGAACAGGATCCGTCGATCGAGCTCGACCAGCTCTATCTCGCGCGCGAACGACAGCTCAGAGCTTTCGCGCACTTTATGCAATAGCTGCCACAGCTGGCTCTGGAACATCTGCGGGCGCCCTTCGGACTCCGCACTGTTCGCCGGAACGCTGCGCCGCAGGCGCGGTGCGATCCCTTCGAGCACCAGGGAAAGCTGCTCATCGAGCGCGTTCACGATCTTGCGCGGGTCGCCGGCCGAAGCCGCCGCGCCGAGCGCCAGTTGCCCGACGATCGCGCGCACGATATCCCCTTGGCTACCCAGCGCATCTTTTGCGGCTTCGGGAAACGGGACCTCTTCTCCGTGCGCCACACGTCCGGCGGCGAGCGCCGTATGGGCCGCGCCATACAAGTCGTGCGCATAGCTGCGCAGCATGTCCCGCCAATCGCCCGCACTCACGTGGCGGGCGTCGATCGCTTTCTTAGGCATGCGATACGATCTCCCTTACCTGATTCGACCGAGCCCCGGGGGTTTGTAGCCGCGAATGCGCGCAGTTGCTAACTCGGGCAGAATCAATCGAATTGCTCGACCAGCGGGTGCGATCGCTCTCTTCTCATGTGGCTCGCCCATGCTGGACCTGCGCCTGCGAAGAGCCGAACGTGCGACTCGGGCAAAATCAATTCTAGATTAACCCGGAATCACGGCCCCCGAAGGTGCCCAGAGCGATCAACGGTGTGGAAGAAGCCCCGGCTTCCGCCGTTTTTCTGATCATATGGAAAAAAATCGCCGCGCAATCAGACCTGTCGCATTTTCGACACAGCTCGCGGAATTGGTCCGCATCGTCCGTCAAGGTCTAGACACAGTCAAACATGGACCATATGACTCAGGCGTGAAGAGGGCCGCCGCGTTCGCGGAAAGGTCCCGTTTTGGGAGGAACCGCATGGCCGCAACGCGGCACGCGTCGGCATTTCTGGCGACCGGACAAGCGCAACGCGCGTTCCGCGGCCATTGCGAACCTCCAGTCATTTCTGCCCGGCGCGGCCGCAACCGCGCCAGGCAAGTACGCTTCTACCGGCATCGCGCCGGCGCGGGTATTTTCAAAGGGAGGATCAAGTGAGGACTTTCAACACTCTGTCGAAGGGGTACAAGGCCGTTCTGCTCGTGGGCTCGGCGAGCGCTATGTTGGCGGCTGTTCCGGCCTCGGCGCAGGACAACGGCGACCCAGTCAGCGCACAACCCCAGGAAACCGGCGGATCGATCGTGGTCACCGGATCGCGCATCCAGCGCCAGGACTTCGAATCGAACAGCCCGATCGTGACGGTCGGCGAAGATCTGCTGCAGAAGTCCAGCACCTCTTCGGTTGAGCAGAACCTTAACAAGCTGCCGCAGTTCACTCCGGAAAAGACGCCGAACGGCCTCAACACAGGTGACATCCAGGCGACCCCGACCAACACCCCGGGCTCGGCCACTGTGTCGCTGCGCGGCATCGGCTCCAACCGCAACCTCGTGCTGCTCGACGGCCGCCGCGCCACGCCGGGCAACGCCGGCATGGCGGTGGACATCAACACCATTCCCTCGGCGGCGATCGAGCGCGTCGAGATCATCACCGGCGGCGCCTCGTCGACCTACGGCGCGGATGCCGTCGGCGGCGTTGTCAACTTCATCCTGAAGAAGAACTTCGAAGGCATCGAGCTCGATGGGCAGTATGGCCTCACCCAGCATGGTGACGGCGACGAGTATTCGATCAGCGGCATCATGGGCACCGACTTCGCCGATGGCCGCGGCAACATCAGCATCTCGATGTCGACTTCGAAGCGTAAACCAGCGCTGCGCAAGGACCGCGATTACTACCGCGATGTCTACTCCAATCCGGACGTGCAGGGGAACTACTTCTTCCCGATCTATTCGGGCATCGCGCAGACGGGCGCAAACCCCGAATACCAGGCGCTGCTCAACAGCATGTTCCCCAATCGTCCGGCGGGCCAGAACGTCTCGGCGACGGGCACCCTGTATTTCCTCGGCAACCTGCCCTTCACCTTCCAGAACGATGCCAATGGTTTCTCGGGCGTTACGAATTTCCCGGAAAACCTGGTCGACGGGCAGCAGACCGTCAGGTCCTCGCTCGGAACGTTAACCCAGAATTTCCAGGAAGATTACATCAACCTGCCGATGACCCGCTACAACTTCTTCATGCGGGGCAACTACGAGATCAACGACTGGGTGTCGGCGATCGCGCAGGGCTATTTCAACAAGAGCGAGACGCACACGATTCAGCAGCCCGGTCCGATCGTCGGCGGCTGGAACGTGGTTGTTCCGCGCTACGCCAACGATTCCGATTGGCTGCCGGCAAACCTGGTTGCCCTGCTGGACGCGCGCACCGATCCCAATGCGCCGTACTCGCCGACGGGCTACGTCCCGGGCCTCGGCAACCGCGAGGTCTTCACCGATCAGTACACCTATAACATCGTCGCCGGCCTCGAAGGCAGCATTCCGGGCACGACCTGGACCTGGGATACCACCGTGCAGCGTGGTGAATCGGTCACCAACGCTCTGACGACCGGCACCGCGTCGCTCGCGCGCCTTCGCGCGGTGATGTCGGCCCCCGCCTTCGGTAAGGGCTTCTCGGCGGTCGGGAACCCCCAAGGCGGCGGTTTCGGCGCCAACGCTGCGACCTGCACCAGCGGCCTCAACCCGTTCGATCCGAATCTGGTAGTTTCCCAGGATTGTATCGACGCGGTCGAGGCGCCGCTCAAAGAAACCGGCACGATGGTGCAGACGATCTGGGAAGCGAATGCCCAGGGCAAGGTGGCCGATCTGCCGGCGGGCGAACTGCGCACCGCTTTCGGTGCGACCTACCGCAAGAACGCCTACACCTTCCTCGAGGACAACATTAAGGAGCGTGACAGCTCGTTCCTCGATCAGGTGCTCGGCATCTATCCTGCCCGCAGCGTCGATGCGTCGATCAGCAGCAAGGAAGTCTACGGCGAAATATCCATTCCGCTGATCCATGACACGCCGGGCATCCAGATGCTCGAACTGGTTGGCGGCATTCGCTATGCGGACTCGAGCCAGACTGGCGGAAGCACGACCTGGAAGGTTGAGGCGAACTGGGAAGTCACCGACTGGCTCCGCTTCCGCGGTACCTACAACAAGGCGGAACGCGCGCCGAACATCGGTGAGCTGTACTCGTTCACGCAGAACTTCGGCCTGCTGACCGGCGGTGACGGCTGCTCGCTCGGCAATCCGTTCTCGTATTCGGCCAATCCGGCCAATGCGAACGGTGCGCAGGTCCGCGATCTGTGCGAAGCGCTGATGGACAAGACCCAGATCCCGGGTCAGCCGCTCAACTCCGTAAGTTTCTACGGCAACGGTCTGGATCCGAGCGATCCGAACTACATCCCGCCTTCGGCTGGTTCGACCAGTACCTCGACTGCGCCCGGCTTCGCGTTCCCCTACTTCGTGGGTAACCCGGACCTGTCGCCGGAAAAGGCGAAGACGATCACTATCGGTGCGGTGATCAACTCGCCGCTGAGCGGGGCGCTCAGCACGCTGCGCCTCAGCGTCGACTACTACAACATCAAGGTGGACGACGCGATCGGCCTGCAGTCGGGCCAGACGCTCCAGCAGCTCTGTCTGGATAGCTCCTTCAACCCGGGGTTCGATCCGAACACCTTTTTCTGTAACAACTTCGCCCGCGGCACCGGCGGCGGTATCGGTGCGGTCCAGCTGGCCTACACCAATACCGGCGCCTTCAAGACCGAAGGCATCGACGCCCAGCTCGACTGGAGCGCCGATGTGGGGCCGGGCCGTCTTGGAGTGAACATTGTGGGCAACTACCTGCTCACGCTCAAGTCTTCGCCGTTCTACTCGGGCATTCCGGAAGAATCGCAGACTCCGTTCCGCGAATACGCCGGGACCTTCGCCGACCCGGGCAGCGGCCTGAACAACAATGGCGCGTTCCGTTGGAAGACCTTCACCACGGTGAACTACACCGTCAGCGATCTGTCGGTTGGCCTGCAGTGGCAGCACCTGCCGTCGATCAAGTCGGGTTCGACCAACACCGGCTACGGCTCTTACGATCTGTTCAGCCTGAACAGCTCGTATGGTGTGACCGACAACCTCACGATCCGCTTCGGTGTCGACAACCTGTTCAACAAGGCGCCGTTGTTCGGAAACATCAGCACTACCGCGAATCCGGTTTTCTTCGGGCTGCCGGGCGGTTCGCTCGACACTGACAACTACGACTCGCTTGGCCGTCGCTTCTACCTCGGTGCGAACGTCAAGTTCTAAGCCAAAGCAATAGACGAGAACTGTTTGGGGCCTCTCTTCGGAGGGGCCCCTTTCTTTTTGCGCTCAACGCGTTACGCCCGACATGAGGGAGTGTGTCATGGCCAAAGTCTACCGCGTCCATCAACTCGGCGGTCCGGAAGTGCTCCAGTTGGAGGACATCGAGGTGGGCGCGCCCGGGCCCGGCGAGGTGCGAATCCGGGTCGAGGCCGTCGGGCTTAACCGCTCAGAGGCGATGTACCGCGCAGGCCGCTATCCGATCAAACCGCAGTTGCCGAGCCTGATGGGCTACGAGGGCGTCGGCATCGTCGAGGCGCTAGGACCCGACGTCGAAGGGTTCGCCGAAGGCGAGCGGGTATGCGTGCTGCCGATGATCCACCAGGGTCAATATGGCATCTGGGCCGAGCAGGCGATCGTCCCGGCGCGCGCGCTCCAACCCGCGCCGCCCGGCCTCTCGCCCGCGGAAGCCTCGTCGATCTGGATGCCGTACATGACCGCGTTCGCGATCATCGAGGTGGCCGATGTCGGCATCGGGGACGGCGTGATTGTCCCCGCCGCCTCGTCGAGCGTGGGCATCGCCGCGATCCAACTCGCCAACTGGGCCGGCGCGATTTCGATCGCCGCCACCCGCACGTCCGCCAAGCGTGAGGCGCTGACCCTGCAAGGCGCGGCGCACGTGATCGCCACGGAGGAGGAAGACCTCGTCGCCCGGGTGATGGAGATCACCGGCGGCATGGGCGCGCGCTGCGCGTTCGATCCGGTGGGCGGACCTTATGTCGAGACGCTCGCCACCGCGCTCGGTGAGCGCGGCATTCTGTTCGTCTACGGCGGCTTGAGCGAGCAGCCGACGCCCTACCCGCACTGGCAATGCGCCTTCAAGGGCCTGTCGATGCGCGGCTGGGTGGCGAGCGAGATCTGGAACCATCCCCACCGCTTCGAGAAGGCGAAACGGCATATCCTTCAGGGCCTCGCCAGCGGACAGTTAAAGCCGGTGATCGCCAGGGAATTCAAGGGACTCGAAAGCCTTCCCGAGGCCAACGAGTACCTCGAATCGAACCAGCAGATCGGCAAGGTGGTGGTGACGTTCTGATAACAAACGGGGAGCGGTGATGCACAAGGGACTGGCCGCACTGGCAGCGGCGCTGCTCGCGACAGCGGCAGCTTCGGGCGCGCAACAGCGCGAACGCGACGTGCAGCAGATATTGCCTCCTGCCGCATCTCCCGAAGACGAGGCACGCTGCGCCGCCATGAAGGATGTCGTGGTGCGCCCCGGCGTGATTGTCCACACGACGCAGGCAGTGCGCGCCATGAAACCCGGCCAGACGATTACGATCGCGCCGGGCCAGGTGATAAAGACCGGCTTACCCGAGCATTGCATTCTTGAAGGGATGATCGATCCGCACAAAGGGGCGGACGGCAAGGATTACGGGATCGGCTTTGGGATTGCCCTGCCGAAGGAGTGGAACGGGCGCTTCCTGCTTCAGGGCGGTGGCGGGCTCAACGGCACATTCTCCGCGCCGGTCGGGCCTGTGGCGGCGGGCAATAGCCCCGCCCTCGCCCGCGGGTTCGCGGTGATCGCGCACGACAGCGGACACCAGGGCGCGGTGTTCGACGCATCGTTCATGGCCGACCAGCGCGCGGCGCTCGATTTCGCGGAAGCATCGGTGCGGACGGTCACTCTTGCAGGCAAGGCGCTGACTGAGAAGTATTACGGCAGGCCCATCGCCCACAGCTACATGACCGGCTGCTCGACCGGCGGCCGCGAGGGCATGCTTGCTTCGCAGCGCTATCCCGAACTGTTCGACGGGATCATCGTCGGCGCGCCGGCGATGCGTGCGGGCGATTCGAACCTCGGCGTCGAATACACCCAGACGCTGTTCAACGCCGCAGCTCCCAAGGACGCGGACGGCAAGCCGATCCTGAGCCAGGTGCTCACAATGGCACAGCGCAAGACCCTGCTCGAAGGAATCCTCGATCAGTGCGATGGCCTCGATGGCCTGAAGGACGGCATGATCGAGAACGTCGCCCAATGCCATTTCAAGCCTGAGCGGCTGCAATGCACGCCGGGCAAAAAGGACGGCTGCCTCAGCGCCGGCCAGGTAGAAGCGTTGCAAAAGGGCTTCGCCGGGCCGTTCGACAAGGCCGGCTATCCGATCTATGCGCCGGTCGCATTCGACACCGGGATCGTGGCGACGCCGATGGGCTACCTCCCGACCGGCGGCCCCGGTCCGTTCGGCCCGCCATCCACCGCGACCACCATCGATCTTGACGCGCGCATCCACGCCATCAGGCAAGACGCCGCCGGCCGCCTGACGGACACCAATTACTGGACCAACCTCAACACCTACCTCGGCCGCGGCGGCAAGATGATCTTCTACCACGGCGTGTCTGACTTCTGGTTTTCACCGCTCGCGACGTGGGACTACTACCAGCGCGCGACGGAAACGAACGGCGCCGCCTTCACCGACGCCAGCCGCTTCTACATGGTGCCGGGAATGCTCCATTGCGCCGGCGGCAACGCCTACGACCAGTTCGACCTGCTCGGCCCGCTGGTCGATTGGGTCGAGCGCGACAAGGCGCCCGACCGCCCGATCGCCAGCCGCCGCGACGGCAGTGCCGCGATGCCGATGTGCCCGCATCCTTCGTATGCGCACTATGTCGGCGGGGATAAATCGAAGCCTGAGAGCTTCCAGTGCCGCATGCCCGAAAGTGGGGGCGTCCAGAGATAGGCGCCCGGATTGACGAGGACGGGAAGCCGGAACTTCGGCGGAACGTGCGTAAATACCCCAGTGTTACAACGCTGCACCAGATCGCTCGCCGCCCACGCAGCGGCCGCGGAATGGGGGCGACATGGGCACGGGCGCCGCTCCGCT
Source organism: uncultured Sphingomonadaceae bacterium (assembly GCA_964401045.1). Taxonomy (GTDB): domain Bacteria; phylum Pseudomonadota; class Alphaproteobacteria; order Sphingomonadales; family Sphingomonadaceae; genus CAYNXB01. The sequence continues at coordinate 20,472 of CAYNXB010000047.1, forward strand.
CTCCGACGATCCAGGATGATCCTCGCACTCCGGCTGACAGAGCGGGTTCGGCGCTAACTCCGGCGGCAACCTGGGGATGACAAAAGGGCAGCCCGGAAGGAAGGGTCCTTTTGGTGCGCC
>CAYNXB010000048.1:0-20035 GCA_964401045.1 uncultured Sphingomonadaceae bacterium
GCGCGCATCGAGGTGGGATTGGCGTTGTAGCTTTCGTCGATCAGCAGCCAATGGCCGCCTGGCGCCGCAATGCGGTGACGCGCGCCGCGGCCCTTGAGCCCGCCCATCTCTGCCAGAGCGAGACCGGCCGCGCCGAGATCGCCGCCGAGCGCCTGCACCGCAGCCAGCACCGCCAGCGAGTTCGAGATCCAGTGTTCCCCCGGCTCGGCGATGGTGTAGCACAGCCGCCGCTCGCCAAGCTGCGCGGTGACGAGCGAGCCGCCGCTCGCCGCCGGGACCGCGTCGATCAAGCGCGCCTGCGCTTCCGCCGAGCGGCCGAAGCCGACCACGTTGGCGCCGGCCTTGAGCGCCGCATCCCGCAGCCGCGCGTAATGCGGACTGTCCGCGGGAATGACCGCGCTGCCCCCTTCACGCAGGCCGCCGAAAATCTCCGCCTTGGCGTCGGCAATCGCGTCCTCGCTGCCGAGCATCTCGATGTGCGCGGGGGCGATGGCGGTGATCAGCGCAACGTGCGGGCGCACCTGCGCGGTCAGTGCGGCGATTTCGCCGGCGTGATTCATGCCCATCTCGAACACGCCATAGGCGCTGCATGCGGGCATCCGCGCCAGGCTCAGCGGCACGCCGACATGGTTGTTGTAACTCCGCACCGACCGGTGCGCACGGCCCCGACTCGAGCGGTCGAGCGCAGCGAACAGCGCCTCTTTCACGCCCGTCTTGCCGACCGAGCCAGTGACGCCGACGACCTTCGCCTCTGTGCGTGCGCGGGCCGCCACGCCAAGCGCCTCGAGCGCGGCGGTCGTGTCCGACACGAGCACGTGCGGCCGGTCGATCTGCTGTTCGACCACGGCCGCCGCCGCTCCCTTGGCGAAGGCCATGTCGAGGTATTTGTGACCGTCGGTGTTCTCGCCCTTCAAGGCGAAGAACAGGTCGCCTTCCATAACGTCGCGGGAATCGATCTCGACGCCCGAGACCTGGAAGTCGCCGCTGGCCTTGCCGCCGGTGGCGTCCGCCACCGCGCGCGCGTTCCACAACGCAAGCGGCTGCGCGTCTACGGGCTGGATCGGCCATTCGATCAAAGCTGGATGGGCGCGGCTCATGCCGAAGCTCCTGCCGGCGCGGCGCATTCGCGCGCCACGCTCACATCATCGAACGGCAATATCCGCATGTCTTTCCCGCTCCCCACTATTTGACCCTGTTCATGTCCTTTGCCGGCGATCAGCACGATGTCGTCTCGCCCCGCTTCCGCGATGGCCGCGGCGATGGCTTCGCGCCGGTCGCCGATCTCGCGCGCGCCGCCAGAAATCCCGCCTTGCGCACCTTCGAGCACCATCGCGCGGATGGCGGCCGGGTCTTCCCCGCGCGGATTGTCGTCGGTGACGATAACCGCGTCAGATGTCTCGACCGCGACACGGCCCATCTCGGCGCGCTTGCCTTTGTCACGATCGCCGCCCGCGCCGAACACCGTGATCAGCCGCCCGCTCACATGCGGCCGCAGCGCATCGGCGGCCGCGCGCAATGCGTCGGGCGTGTGCGCATAATCGACATAGACCGGTGCGCCCGCGGCGGTGATCGCGGCGCGCTCCAGCCGCCCGCGCACCGGTTGCAGCCGGGCGAGGCTCTCGAACACTTGCGCCGGCTTGCCCCCCGTCGCCAGCACCAGCCCGGCCGCGACCAGCGCGTTGGCCGCCTGGTAAGCGCCGATCAGCGGCAGCCGGACCTTGTATTCAGCGCCTTCGTAGCTCAGCCGCAGTTCCTGCCCGAGGTGCCCGGGCGTGCGGGCGAGCAGGCGGATCCCAGTCCCCTGCTCGCCCACTGCCAGCACGCTCAGACCCCGTGTCCTCGCATGCTCGCAAGCGCGCTCCGACCAATCGTCGTCCATCCACACCACGGCAGTGCCGCCATCCGCGACCACTTCGTTGAATAGCCGCATCTTGGCGGCGAAGTAGTCCTCCATCGTTGGATGGTAATCGAGGTGATCGCGCGAGAGGTTGGTGAACGCGCCGGCCGTGACGCGCACGCCCTCGTTGCGGAACTGCGACAGTCCATGGCTCGAAGCCTCGTAGGCGACATGCGTGACGCCCTCACGCGCCAGGCCGGTCAGATTGCCGAGGAAAGTGACGATGTCGGGCGTGGTCAGCCCGGTGGAGACGCTTTCGTCCGGCGTGGTCACCCCGAGCGTGCCGATCGAGGCGGCGCGTTCGCCCGCCATGTGCCACAGCTGGCGGGTCATCTCGACGGTCGAGGTCTTGCCGTTGGTGCCGGTGACCGCGACGATCGTTTCCGGCACGGGGGTGAAGAACTGGGCCGCCAGCCGCGCGAACGCGCGCCGTGGCTCGGGATCGGCGATGTGCGCCGCGCCCTCGACCCTGGCCTCGGGCCGCGCGACGACCGCGATCGCACCCGCCGCGATGGCCGCGGGAATAAACTCCTCACCGTTGGCGCGGGCACCCTGGAATGCGCCGAACACCGTGCCCGGCGCGACCTTGCGGTGATCGATGGCAAACCCGGTGACGGAATACTCGCGGTGATCGGCCACCTGATAACCCGCCGCCGCGGCCAGGCGGTCGAGCCTCATTGGGGGTCTCCGCCGACGAGCGGCTTCAAGTCGGTGATGTCGACGTCGCGCGTCGCATCCGGCATCACGCCGAGCAGCGGACCAATGCGCGGCACCACGCGGCCAACGATCGGCGCGGCGTTCCACGCTGCGGTGCGCTGGAAGCTGCTCGAAGCCGTGCCCTTGGGCTCGTCAAGCATCGCGATAACCACGTAGCGCGGGTGATCCATCGGGAACGCCGCGGCGAACGTTGCAATCACGGAGTGCCGGCGATAGCCGCCCGCACCTGGCTTTTCCGCCGACCCGGTCTTGCCGCCCACGCGGAAGCCGGGGGCATTGGCCTTGCGGCCCGTGCCGTAGAGCGTGATCATCCGCAGCAGCTGGTTCATCCGTGCGCTGGTGCTTGCTTTGAACACCCGGCGCCCGCGATCCGCGTGCCCGGGCGCTACCTTCATCAGGGTGGCCGGACGCCAGATGCCGCCGTTGACCATCGCCGCGTAGGCGCTGGCAAGATGCAGCGGAGTAACCGCGATGCCGTGACCGTAGCCGACCGTCATTGTCCGCAGCCGCGGCCAGTTGCCGCTGGCCCAGATCGGGAAGCCGCGCGCCGGCAGCTCGATGTGCGGGCGCTCGTTGAAGCCGAGGCTCGCCATCGCATCCTTCATCCGCACCCCGCCGAGCGCGTCGGCGACCTGCGCGGTGACGATGTTCGACGAATGGATCAGCATCTCTGGGACATTGAGCGTCGCCCCGAGATCCTCGTCGTCATGGATGGTGAACCCGGCGATGTGCAGCGGCGCGGCCGGATAGCGGCGCGAAAGGTCGGTGACCACGCCTGCGTCGATCGCCGCCGCGACGGTGAGCGGCTTGAAGGTCGAACCAAGCTCGTAGACCTGGTTGGTGACCCGGTTGAACATGTTGCTTTCGCCGGTCGCATCGATCCGGTTGGGATCGAATTCGGGTAACGAGGCGAGCGCCAGCACTTCGCCGGTATCGACGTCGAGCACGATGCCGGCCGCACCCAGCGCATCGACCGAGAGCATCCCGCGCCGCAATTCATCCTCGAGCGCACCCTGGACGCGCAAGTCGATCGACAACGAGGCGGGCGTGCCGCGCAGCGCCGGATCGAGCAGCCGCTTGTCGAGCACCTGCTCCATGCCTACCCGCCCGTGGCCGTCCGCCGCGATGTAGCCGAGCACGTGCGCGGCCATCGAGCCTTGCGGATATTGACGGTCGCTCTCACGCGGCAGCTCGAGCGCGAGCTCGCCGATCTCATAGACCTTGTTGGCCTCCTCGGGCAGCACGCGGCGACGCAAGTAGCCTCCCTTGCCGCTGGCGAGGCGGCGGGCCATCTCTTTCTGATCGATGTCGGGGAATATCTGCGCGAGCTGCCGCGCCACTTCCTCCGGCCCCTTGACCAGTGGCGCGCCGCCGTCCTCGAGCGCGGCGGGATTGAACCACAGCGCATAGGCAGGAAACGCCCGCGCCAGCGGCACGCCGTTGCGATCGGTGATCTCGCCGCGCGGCGGCAGCAGCGCTTCGGCCATGGTGCGTTCTTCGGGTGCGCTGTCGACCAGCCCGATCCATGCGATCCGCATCAGGGCAGCAAGCGCGACAAGGGTGAAGGCGCCGATCAGCGCAAGCACCCTCAGGCGCGCGATCAGCAGCGACTTCCGGCGGACGTTGACCAGCTCGACACGGCCGGTCGAGATCGCGGTGGTATAGGTCAGCGCGTTCACTCGGTGATCCCATAGGTCGCCGAAAGCGCGATCCGCGCCGGGCCCGAGCGCATGCCGGACGAGAGCGTGCCGGTGCGTTCGCGCCCAACCTCGCCCTGGGCCAGCTCGCCAAGTTCGACCGGCCGGCCGGAGACCGGCGAGACCATCACCGGGAACGGCTGCTCGCCATCGCCGGTGGACGTGCCGGCCACGCGGATCGGCTCTGGCGCACCCTTGGCGCGCGGCGTGCCGAGCGCTGCGAGCTGGCGCTCGGTTTCGAGGAACTGGTCGGCGCCCGGGGCACGGTAGCCGAAGTCGACGCTGTTCCACGCCGAAAGCTGTTGCTGATTGGCGCGGGTCTCGAATTCGGTTTCGAGCAGCATCTTCTGCCGCTCGAGGCTGACGATGCGGCGCTCGGCGAGGCGCACTTCGCTCTTCACCGCGTTCACCCGCAGCGTCAGCGCCACGAACAGCGCGGTGCACACCAGCAGGGTGGCGATCCAGCTTGCCTGGCGCAGGCGGCTACCCGGGGTCATGCCGCGAGCCTTGCCGGCGCGTCCGTGCGGACCGCCGAGCGAAGAGTGGATGAGCGGGCGCGGGGGTTGCCCGTCACCTCCTCTTCGCCCGGACGGATGGGCTTGGCGACCTCGGCAAAGGTCGCGGATTGCGTTGGAACGGTTTCCGGCAGATGGCGCGAGGCGCGCGCGGCCGCGCCCGACGCTTCACGCAGGAAGCGCTTGACGATGCGATCCTCGAGGCTGTGGAAACTCACCACGGCGAGCCGGCCGCCCGACTTGAGCAGCCGCTCGGCCGCAGAGAGTCCGGCTTCGAGTTCGTCGAGCTCGCCGTTCACGTGGATGCGGATCGCCTGGAAGGTGCGGGTCGCCGGATCTTTCGGCGCGCCGGGATGATGGCCGAGCGCCTTGCGCACCACGCGGGCGAGATCGCCGGTGGTCTCGAGCGGCCGGGCAGCGACGATCGCGCGGGCGACACGGCGCGACTGGCGCTCCTCGCCATATGTGTAGAGCACGTCCGCGATTGCGCTTTCGTCGGCGGTGTTGACGAAATCGGCTGCGCTCTCGCCCTCCTGGCTCATGCGCATGTCGAGCGGACCCTGGGTGGAGAAGGCAAAGCCCCGCTCGGCCTGGTCGAGCTGCATCGAGGACACGCCGATGTCCATCGCCACACCGTCGACCTGAGCGAGGCCGGCTTCGGTGAGCGTCTCGACCATTTCGGAGAAGCGGCGTGGGTGGAGCACCAGCCGCGGCGGCTGCTCCTGCGTTTCGGGCCAGTTGCGGCCGGCGGCAATCGCATCGGGGTCGCGATCGAACGCGTGCACGGTGGCGCCGGCATCCAGGAACGCGCGGGTGTAACCGCCGGCGCCGAAGGTCGCGTCGACGATCACGTCGCCCGGACGCGGGGCGAGCGCGGCGACCACTTCCGCCAGGAGGACGGGGATGTGCGGCCCAAACGATTCTCGGCCGCTCATGCCTTGGACTCGGCTTCGAGCATGCGGCAGGCGGCTTGCGCCCCCTCCCAGCCCTCACCCATCTTGTAGAGCTCGGCCGGGTTCCACACCGTGAAGAAGCTGCCGGCGCCCTGGAAGAATACGCCGTTCTCGAACTTGCCAAGCTGCACAAGGTGATCGGGCATGACGAAGCGGCCGCTGGTATCGAACGGCAGGCGGGTGAAGCCGAACAGCTGCGATTGCCGGGTGTCGCGGTCGAAATCCTGCCCGCGGGCGATGGCATTGGCTTCTTCGCGGTCAACTTGCGCCATCAGTTCCGATTGGCGCGAGAGCCCGAAGCCGGTGAGGCAGTTCCACCGCTCATGCTTGGCAAGGCACAGGATCTTGTCGTCGGACGAGTGGGCGACGGCCTTGCGGAAGGCGGGCGGCAGCGTGAAGCGACCTTTGTCGCCCCGCAGGGTGAAGCCCTGCCCGCTATATCCCCCGTGAAATGCCTCCGCCACTTGGTTCCACCCCTGGCCGCTCAAGCCCTGACAAATTGCTCCTTCACCTCACCGCACTCGCGCGCGGCCGGTTCACCCCTCGCGGGGCGGGCTGAACGTGTTGTCCGATGGGAGGACTATTTAACCGGGGTTACGCAGGGATGGAAGGGAAAATCGCGGGATTTATGGGGATCATGCTCTAAACATCTGAATTTCCTGTGGACAGATCACAGCCATGAGCGATCTCGCCCCTGTGGGTTCCTCCCCTGTTCTCCAGTATTTCAGATATTTGCGTGGCGACTCGCATTGGTCGCGGCACGCTTCCCGCGATTTCCCCTAAGGGGCGAACGCGCGGGTAAGCAGCCAGCCCAGCGCCTGCTCGCGCTCGGGCGTCGCGGCATCGCCATCGAACAACGCGGCGTCGGCGACGACGAGCGCGCGGCCCTTGCCGATGGTGCATTCGGCGATCAGCCCGCCCGAACGCGGGCTGCAGGACGTATCGGGCTCATCGGCTGGCCGATAGGAGAAGCGCCCCGCGGCATCGATCGGCATCTTGATCTCACCTACCTCGGCCAGCCGCTCGCCCGCCGGCTGATCCTCGTCGAATCGCAATTGCAGCCCCCAGTGCGACAGTATCGGCGACAGCAGCGCCACATCCTGCGGACGGCGCTTGTCGCCGATGCCGTAGCGGCTTTCAGCGGTCAGCAGCGGATCGGCGAACAGCAACAGACGCCCGCCCTGGCGGACCCAGACATCGAGCGCGACGTTCTCTGCCGGCGACAGCATGCGCGGCTGCGCGACCAGCAAGCGGCTGAGCCTGTTGAGGATCGCCCCTTCGCCCGATAGGACATCGAGCGGAACCAGCTCGTAGTCGCGCTCGATCAGCTTGCGCGCCCAGGGGGGAGCCGCTTCGGGCGCGATCAGCTCGGAAATGCCGTTCGCCTCGCGCCAGTAGAGCGGAAGGGTGGTGAACAGGCCCACCTGGCCGCGTGGCTCGGCCGATGCGGCCGGAGCGAGCAGCAGCAGGGCAAGGGCCGCGGCGAGAAGCTTAGGGAACGAGAGTCGGTTCATCGCCCGTGACCGGCGCGGGCGCCGGGGTCGGCGACGAGGGGAGATCGGGCACCACGCCGACGTCGGCCAGTGGATCGCTGCCCGCCTTGTGGGCAGCGGCCGGCACGGCGGTGGTGGGCGCCGCTTCGGGAACCGCAAGATCCTCGCTCTGTTGCGCGCGATCGCGGATGATCGTGGCGAGCCCGACAAGGAGGATCATTGCCGCAAGGCCCAGCAGCCCGATCTGTAGCCGCTGCATCGCCTGCGAGCGCGTTCCCCCCAGCGGCGCGTCGGTGGTGCGGCGCATCGGGTGCGAGGTTTCGGCCGGATCGGTCGCCATCGTGGTCAAGCTAGGTTCGCCGGCCTGAACCGGCAATGCACCAATGCTCTCCTGTGCCTACTTGAGCCATTCGAATACCGGCAGGCCCTTGCTCTCGAGCCACTGGCGATTGAACAGCGAGGAGAGATAGCGGAAGCCTGAATCGCACAGGATCGTCACCACGCGCGAGCCCTCACCGAGCTGCTTGCCCAGCGCCACCGCGCCGGCAACGTTTATCCCGCTCGAGAGGCCGACGCAGAGGCCCTCCTCCATCAGCAGCCGCGCGACCCATTTCAGCCCTTCCTCGTCGGACACCCGGAACTGGGTATCGACCGGCGCGCCTTCGAGGTTTGCCGTGATGCGGCTCTGGCCGATGCCTTCGGCCACCGAACTACCTTCGGCCTTGAGCTCGCCGTTGGCGTAATAGTTGTACAGTCCCGCGCCGTACGGATCGGTCAGCGCGATCGTCACCGTCTCGTCGCGCTCCTTCAGTCCCATGCCGACCCCGGCGATAGTGCCGCCGGTGCCCGCCGCACAGGTAAAGCCGTCGATCCGCCCGCCCATCTGGTCCCAGATCTCGGGCGCGGTGCTTTCGATGTGCGCCTTGCGGTTGGCGGTGTTGTCGAACTGGTTGGCCCATACGGCGCCCGGCAACTCCTCCGCCAGACGGCGGCTGGTGTGCACGAAATGGCCCGGGTTGGAGAACTTGGTCGGCGGCACCAGCACCAGCTCGGCGCCGAGCGCGCGCAGCGTGTCCATCTTTTCGGCCGACTGGTTGTCGGGCATGACGATCACGGTCTTGTAGCCGAGCGCGTTGGCCACCAGCGCCAGGCCGATACCGGTGTTGCCGGCCGTGCCTTCGACGATCGTTCCGCCCGGCGCGAGCTCGCCGCGCGCCTCCGCGTCGCGGATGATCCACAACGCCGCGCGGTCTTTCACCGAGGCGCCGGGATTGAGAAACTCGCACTTGCCGAAGATTTCGCAACCGGCGGCCTTGCTGGCGCCTTCCAGGCGCACCAGCGGCGTGTTTCCAATAAGATCGAGGGCTTTGCCGAGCGGCGGCGGGGCAGTCATGGCGGGGGAATTAGGCTGTGATAAAGCCAAGCGCAATCTCGTTGCGCTTGCGACCAGCCAAGTCAGTCTTCCTCGGCGATCCGGACTCTGAGGCCGTCGAGGTCCGGCGTGAACGAGATCTGGCACGACAGGCGCGAGTTCTCGTCACGGTCGTCGCTCGAATCGAGCAGATCGTTCTCATCCTCGCTCATCGGCGGCAACAGGTCCTTGAACGCCGGATCGACGTGAACGTGGCACGTCGCGCATGAACAGCATCCGCCGCACAGCGCCAGCAGCTCATCGAACCCGTTGTCACGGATCGATTCCATAACCGTCAACCCGTCACCGACTTCGACGGCGCGTTCTGTTCCCTGGCGATCGGTGACGAAGAGCTTGGGCATGGCTTGCGTGGGTTCCTTTCCGGCGCGGCGCTGCTACGGGCTTGATTCGAAATTGGCAAGCGGAGGGCAAATGCCGCACGACGCCCGGACGTTGCGGGATGCAATCGACGCGATCGCGGCCATCGAGCCGGCGGTCGCCCGCGCGGTCGAGATCGCCGGCTATCCCGACCCGCGCGTGCGCGATCGCGGCTACAAGACGTTGTTGCGCACGATCGTCGGCCAGCAGGTCAGCGTTGCGGCAGCCAATTCGATGTGGGGCAAGCTCGAGGCGCTGTTGGGCGAAGAAATGGCCGCCGAAGCGCTGCTGGCGGAAGACTTCGACGCGCTGCGCGCATGCGGCCTCTCCCGCCAGAAGCAGGGCTACGCGCGCTCCCTGTGCGAGCTGGTGACGAGCGGCGAGCTGGACCTGCACAACCTGCCCGAAGACGACGAGGAAGCGATCGAGCTGCTCACCCGGATCAAGGGCATTGGCCGCTGGTCGGCCGAGATTTACCTGCTGTTCGCCGAAGGGCGACCCGATATCTGGCCGGCGGGCGATCTAGCGGTCCAGGCCGGGCTGGGGCGCATCATGGGGCTCGAGGAACGGCCATCCGAAAAGCAGGTGCGGGAGATGGCGGAGCCGTGGCGCCCGCATCGCGGTTCGATCGCGCTGTTCACCTGGCATTGCTACAACAACGCCGCGTTGTGACGCTTTCCTACACGCGCGCGGCGCGGCATGGTCGAGCGATGACCACCGGCGCCCTTCCCGTTCGACCGACAACACCGGAAGGCCTTGAAACAGGGCCGCCGGATTTCTTTCTTTGAACCGTGTCACACCTGTCACTCTTGTTGGATTCGCCATGCCCGAAACTGCCGCTGAAGCCGTCGCCGCTACCCCGTTGATCCCGCGCGACGCGCTGTTCGGCAACCCGACCCGCGCCGGCGGCAAGATCAGCCCCGACGGCCAATGGCTGAGCTGGCTCGCGCCGCACGAGGGCGTGATGAACGTGTGGATCGCGCCGGCAAGCGATCCCGAAGCCGCGCGGCGCATGACCGAAGCCACCGACCGGCCGATCCCGCAGTATTTCTGGGCGCCCGATTCGAACAGCCTGCTCTACGTCCAGGACAAGGCCGGGGACGAGAACTACCTGCTTTACCAGGTGAACGTCGCCAGCGGTGAGGAGCGCACGCTCACCCCGTTCGAGAACACCCGGGTACAGGTCGTCGGCGGCTCGGTGCAGCACAAGGACCGCCTCCTCGTCGGCCTCAACAACCGCGATCCGCGCTTCCATGACGTCCACCTGCTGGACCTCGGCAGCGGCGCGCTGACGCTCGTGCAGCAGAACGACGCGGGTTACGTCGGGTTTCTCGCCGACGACAGCCTGACGCTGCGCTGGGCGATCCGCGCCAACGCCGCCGGCGGGATGGACATGTTCGAGATCGCGGACGGCAAGATCGCGGAAACGCCGCGTGAGAGCACCGGCCTCGAGGATTCGATGACCACCCACGTCGCCGGCTACACCACCGACGGCGGCACGCTCTACTGGTTGGATAGCCGCGGGCGCGACACCGCCGCGTTGTTCGCCGAAGATACCGCGACTGGTGAGAAGCGGCTCATCGCCAGCGATCCGCGCGCCGACATCGGCGGCACGCTGCAGCATCCGCTGACCGGCGAGGTCGAGGCCTGGTCGGTCAATTACCTGCGCACCGAATGGCACGCGATCAATCCGGGCATCGGCGATGCGCTGGCGTGGCTCGATGCCCGGCTCGAAGGCGATTTCGGCGTCCAGTCGCGCAGCGACGACGACAGCAAATGGGTCGTGTGGAATGACCCGCTGACCGCGCCGACCAAAGTCTATCTCTACGACCGTACCGCGAGCACGCTGACCGAATTCTACAGCTCGCGGCCCGAACTCGAAGGCGCTCCGCTGCAGCCGATGCATCCGCGCGAAATCCCTGCGCGCGACGGACTGACCCTGCCGAGCTACCTGACGCTGCCTCCCGCGAGCGATCCCGACGGCGACGGCATCCCCGAAGCGCCCGTGCCGATGGTGCTGCTGGTCCACGGCGGCCCGTGGGCACGCGATGGCTACGGCTTCAACCGCGCGCACCAGTGGCTCGCAAATCGGGGCTATGCCGTGCTTAGCGTCAACTTCCGCGGTTCGACCGGGTTCGGCAAGGCGTTCGTCAATGCGGCCAACCTCCAATGGGGCGCGAAGATGCATGATGACCTGATCGACGCGGTCGAGTGGGCAGTCGGGAACGGCATCGCGGCGCGCGACAAGGTCGCGATCATGGGCGGCTCCTACGGCGGCTATGCGACGCTCGCGGGGCTGGCCTTCACGCCCGAGGTATTCGCCTGCGGCGTCGACATCGTCGGCCCGTCGAACCTGGAGACTCTGCTGGAGACGATCCCGCCCTACTGGGAGCCGCAGGTGAAGCAGTTCCACGAGCGGATGGGCAATCCCGCGACGCCAGAAGGCAAGCAGCTGCTGATCGATCGCAGCCCGCTCCACAAGGCGAGCGCAATCGTGAAGCCGCTGCTGATTGGCCAGGGGGCCAACGATCCGCGCGTGAAGCAGGCCGAGAGCGACCAGATCGTCACTGAGATGGAGAAGCACGGCATTCCCGTGACTTACGCCCTCTTCCCCGACGAAGGTCACGGCTTCGCCAAGCCGACCAACAACATCGCCTTCAACGCGGTGGCTGAAAACTTCCTCGCCACCTGCCTGGGCGGCCGTGCCGAACCGCCTGGCGAAACCCTTGCTGCATCGACCGCGCAGATCGTGACCGGGGAGGAGTTCGTGAAAGGGTTGGGCGTGTGACCCTGCGCAAGGCCATCTTCATTACCGGCGGCGGGTCCGGCATTGGACGGGCGACCGCGCAGCTGTTCGCGCAGCGCGGATGGTTCGTGGGGGTAGGCGACATCGACGCAACCGGGCTTGCCGAGACGATCGAGCTGCTCGCCTCGGGCTTCGCCTACCAGCACGAGTTCGACGTGACCGATCGCGCGGCGTGGGATGAAGCGCTACGCATCTTCGCGACCGCTGCCGGAGGACGGATCGATGTCGTGGTCAACAATGCCGGCCTGCCGCTCGGCGGCCCGCTCGCTGAACTGACGCGAGAGGAAATCGACCGGGTTCTCGACGTCAATCTCAAAGGCGTGATCTATGGCGCGCAGGCAGCGTATCAGCACCTCAAGGCGACCGCGCCGGGATCGTGCCTGCTCAATATGGCGAGTGCCGCGGCGCTCTACGGCGTACCGAACCAGAGCATCTACGGTGCAACCAAGGCGGGGGTCCGCTCGCTCACGGAAACGCTCGATGCGGAGTGGCATGGCAACGGCATAAAGGTTCGCTCGCTGATGCCGAGCTTCATCGACACGCCGCTCCTCGACCATGCGCCGAACACCAGCCGCACGTCCCCGATCCGCGAGACGGTACTGGCCGCCGGGCTCGACATTGCCCCGCCGGAAGCAGTAGCGGGGGCCGCGTGGGATGCGATCCACGGCGCGCGTCTGCACACCACGGTGGGCAAGAGCGCGAAGCAGATGCGCTTCGCCGTCAAGTGGATGCCTGGCCTGTTGCGGAGCCGTGCACGCAGGCTGATGGACGCGGCCAAAGAAATCGAAGGCCGCTAGAGCAGCGCGTCGATCGCCTTGGCCATCGCGACGTCGCGTAAGCTGAGGCCGCCGGCATCGTGGGTGGTGAGCGTGATCTCGACCCTGTTGTAGACGTTGGACCATTCGGGATGATGATCCTGCTTGTCGGCCAGCAACGCGACGCGGGTCATGAACCTGAACGCCTCGTTGAAGTCGGCGAACTTGAACTTGCGCTCGATCGCGAGGCCGTCGGCGCGCAGCGACCAGTCCGGCAGCGCGCTCAGGGCCTGCGTGCGTTCGGCATCGGTCAATCGGGGGATTGCCATAGCTTGTCTCCCTTGCTTGTCGCTGTGCCACCATTGGCCTAACGCGCATCGCGATGGAAGGGTGCCGCCTGACAGCCGTGGATTTGGCCTGCCGCCGCGGTGAGCGCGTGCTGTTCCGTGGCCTCGGGCTCGCGCTGGCGAGCGGCGAGGCGCTGCAGATCGCCGGCCCCAACGGCATCGGCAAGACGAGCTTGCTGAGAATGGCAGCGGGCCTGCTGCGACCGTTCGCCGGTCGCGTTGAGCGAGACGGCGGCGTCGCCCTGCTCGACGACCGGCTGGCGCTCGACGAGCATCGACCGCTGAGCCAGGCGCTGGCGTTCTGGGCGCGGGTCGACGGGCGCGCTGCAGAGGTCGAACGCTTCGGCCTCGGCGCGCTGCTCGACGTGCCGGTGCGCTACCTCTCGACCGGGCAGCGCAAGCGCGCCGCGCTTGCCCGGCTGGCCGCGCAGGCCGCACCGATCTGGTTGCTCGACGAGCCGCTCAATGGCCTCGATGTCGCCGCGGTCGAACTGGTGCAGGCGTTAACCGCCGAGCATTGCGCCTCGGGCGGCATCGCGCTGATCGCATCACACCAGCCGTTCGCGCTGCAAGCGATGAAGCAGCTGGTGCTGGCGGAATTCGCCGCGTGACCGCTCTCGCTCTCCTCCGTCGCGATCTCGCATTGCTGCTGCCCGGCGGCGGGCCCAGGGGTGCTCCGGGCGGCACGCTGCTGCCGGTGCTGTTCTTCCTTGCCGTGGCGATGCTCTATCCGTTTGCGGTCGGCCCCGACCCGCAGATGCTCGCGCGCACTGGCGGGGGAGTGATCTGGGTCGCGGCGCTGCTTGCGGCGATCCTGCCATTGGACCGGCTGGTCGCGCCCGACCTCGAGCAAGGCTTCTTCGACCAGTTCGCGCTGCGCGGCATCCCGGAGGAGACGGTACTGGCGATACGTCTCGTGGCCCACTGGCTGAGCTTCGGCCCGGCACTGATGCTGGCGGCGATCCCGGCGGCGGCGCTGCTCGGGATCGACGGCGAGACGCTGCGCATCGTCGAGATCGGCCTGCTCGCGGGCACGCCGGGCCTCGCCGCCGTTGGACTGACGATCGCCGCGCTCACCGCCGGCTTGCGCGGCGGAACCGCCCTCGCCGGACTGCTGCTGTTGCCACTGGCGGTTCCGCTGCTGGTGTTCGGCGCCGGCGCGCTCACCGTGGGGGGGACAAGCGGGCTCGCGCTTACCGCGGCGATCAGTCTGGTGCTGGTGGCGATCGCCCCGTTCGCCGGCGGCGCGGCGATCAGGGCGGCGCGCGAAAGCTAGCCGCGCCGAACCAACACGACGCCGGCGAGCACCAGCGCTGCGCCGAGCACTTTCATCAGGCTGACCGGCTCACGCATCAGGCCGAGCGCGCCGAAATGGTCGATTGCCAGCGCTGTGATGATCTGCCCCGCGATGCCAATTGTGACCAGCGAGGCAAGGCCGATCCGCGGCGCGGCGAACGCGGCGATGGCGACATAGAAGGCGCCGTACAACCCGCCGAACCACGCGTAGGTCGGCAACTTGGCGAATGCCTCCGCGCCCGGCCGGTTGCCGCTGCCGAGCCACACCACCAGCAAGGCCAGCATGCCGACCCCGAACGAGATCAACGCGGCCAGCACCGGCGAGCCCCCCGCGTTGGAAAGCATCGCGTTGGTCGGCGCCTGCAGCGAGATCAGTCCCCCGGCGATGAACACCAGCAGGATCGGCAGGGCGATCGCGGGATTCATTCGCGAGTTACTCGTAAGGCGGCTGGTTCAGCCCCATCGGGCTCGCCGTGAAGATCTCGCATCCGGTCTCGGTAATGCCGATCGAGTGCTCGAACTGCGCCGAGAGGCTCTTGTCACGGGTCACCGCAGTCCACCCGTCGGCCAGCAGCTTCACCTGCGGGCGGCCGAGGTTGATCATCGGCTCGATGGTGAAGAACATGCCCGGCTTGAGCTCGGGCCCGGTGCCCGCGCGCGCGGCGTGGACCACCTCCGGCGCATCGTGGAACAACTGGCCCACCCCATGGCCGCAGAATTCCCGCACCACGCCGTAGCGGCGCTGCTCCGCATAGTCCTGGATCGCCGCACCGATATCACCAAGCCGCGCGCCGGGCCTCGCCCTCTCGATCCCCAGCATCAGGCATTCGTACGTCGTCTCGACCAGCCGCTTCGCCTTCAGCGAGACCTCGCCGACCAGATACATACGGCTGGTGTCGCCGTGCCAGCCGTCGAGCAGCGGGGTCACGTCGATGTTGACGATGTCGCCTTCCTTGAGCGTCTTGGGCGAAGGGATGCCGTGGCACACCACGTGATTGATCGAGATGCAGCAGCTATGGGTGTAGCCGCGATAGCCGAGCGTCGCGGGCACCGCGCCGCCATCGAGCGTCATCTCGCGCACCACCGCGTCGAGCTCCTCGGTCGAGACGCCGGGGCGCACCAACGGCACCAGTGCGTCGAGAATCTCCGCGGCGAGGCGCCCGGCCTTACGCATGCCTTCGAAGCCGGCGGGGCCGTGCAGCTTGATCGTGCCGTCGCGCAGGACGGCCTCGTTTCCAGTGAGCGTCTGATACTCGGTCATGCCTGGGCATGTAGTCGCGATACGCGGTCAATGCGAGAGGGTTGCTAATTGGTCGCCGTAAAGCTCGACGCGAACTGCGGCTTCACCGCGGCGAGGATCGCCCTGGTGACAGGCAGCGTCACCTCGTAGGTTCCTTCGGCATAGGGGCCTGCGGTGTAGGGATCGATCAGGAAGCCGATGCGATCGAAAGTGCGGCTGTTCGATGAGCCGAGGATCACCGTGGTATCGGTAATTTTCGGGCAGGTGTTCATCCAGTCGTCCTTGGTCGGATCGACCGGCTCCCCCCGCTTGGCCGCGCGCTGCTTGTTCAGCGCGGCGCAGAATGAATCCGTGGCGGCGGCTTGCAGCGCATCAGCAGAGGCGAACAGGTCCATCGGAATGCGCGTCTTGTTGGTCCGCTTGTCCCACAGCAGGGTGTCGAAGCCGGTGTTGCCGTGCGCGCCGCCACTGAACGAATAGGTCTGCGATGACAGGCTCAGCCAATCGGGCAGGTCCGTGACGGTCTTCCATTCGACCATCAGCGCATAGGGATTGAATGGAAAGCCCTGCTCGTCGGCAATCGCGCGGCCGTCGATCGCCTGCTGCTTGAGATCCGCGAGCGCTTTCTGCTCGCGCGCATCGAGCATGGCGCGCAGCGGCGCGATGCGGCCGGCTTGCGCGGGATAGGAATATTTGAAGTCCCACACGTCGTTGGTTTCGGCGACGGCGCGGGCCCCGCCCGCGGTCGAGGCGGTTGCGCTGGCGGCCGCGGTGCCGACCTCGCCCGCGTGCTCGTCGGTGGTCGGCTTGTCCGCCTTCGGCTCGCGGGCATTGCAGCCGCCTACGAGCGCCAGCGAAACCAAGACCACGATCGCCCCTCTCATCGTCCCTTTGCTCCTGCAGGTTCGCCCGCTATGGGCCTGCAACCTATGAGCGGAAAGCCAGACCTTATCCAGCCCGATCGCGGACAGAAGGCGATCGACATCCACCTCGTGAGCAAGGACGGTTTCGCCGGATGGGCGAAGAAGCTCTCCGCCGGCCAACGTGCCGCGCTGGGAGGGCAGAAGTTCTCCGGCGGCGGGTTCGAAACTGCAATCGTGCCCGATGGAGATGCATGGTTCGCGGCCGGCGGCGTCGCCGACCCGAATGCTCTGTCGAGCTGGTGCCTTGGCCGGCTCGCCGAGACGCTGCCTGCCGGCACCTATCGCCTGGCCGAGGGCGAGCCGGGCCCGGCGCTCCATGGCTGGCAGACCGCGCAGTACCGGTTCGAACGCTACCGCAAGCCGAAGGACGCCAAGAACGAGGATGGTGCGCGCATCCTGCTGACCAAGGACGCCAAGTCGATCGAACCGGCGCAGGCTGAGGCGCGCGCGGTCATGCTGGTGCGCGACTTGGTCAACACCCCGGCCGAAGACATGGGCCCGGCCGCGCTCGAAGCGGTCGCCGAGGACATCGCCAAGGCGCACCGGGCCAAGTTCACCGTCACCAAAGGCGATACGCTCGAACGCGAGTTCCCGATGGTCCATGCGGTCGGCCGCGCCGCGGAACGCAAGCATGCTCCGCGGATGATCCGGCTCGACTGGGGTAAGGCCGGTGCGCCGCTCGTCGCGCTGGTGGGCAAGGGCGTGTGCTTCGATTCCGGCGGGCTCGACATCAAGCCGGGCAGCGGCATGGCACTGATGAAGAAGGACATGGCCGGCGGGGCGCACGTTCTCGCGCTTGCCGGGCTGATCATGGGGGCCGGGCTCAACGTCCGCCTGCTCGTCCTTGTACCCGCGGTCGAGAATGCGATTTCCGGCAACGCCTTTCGACCGGGTGACGTGCTCGCCAGCCGCGCAGGGCTGACCGTGGAGATCACCAACACCGATGCCGAAGGTCGGCTGGTCCTTGGCGATGCGCTCGCGCTCGCTTCCGAGGAGGAGCCCGATCTGGTAATCGATTTCGCCACTCTCACGGGAGCCGCGCGGATCGCCCTCGGGCCCGATTTCCCCGCGCTTATGGCTCGCCGCGACGACACCGCCGAAGCTCTCATCGCCGCGGGCGAGGCCCATGACGATCCTTTGTGGCGGCTGCCGCTGCCCGACGCCTACCGCGAATGGCTGAAGTCCGACATCGCCGACCTCGTGAACGCCTCCGGCAATCCCTACGCGGGCGCAAGCGTCGCGGGCCTGTTCCTCGACCGCTTCGTGGGTGAGGGCATCGACTGGGCGCACTTCGATACGTTCGCCTGGCGTCCGGCGGCCAAGCCCGGCCGGCCCAAGGGCGGCGATGCGCTCGGCCTGCGCGCAGCGTGGCACATGATCCGCGAACGATTTGCCGAGGGGTAATTTCTCAGGGCGATGCTTGCCCGCCAAGGCCGCGCGGGCTAAGCGCCGCGCATCCCTCCATAGGATAGTTTCCCGAGTGTGAGCGTACCCCTGCCCCACAGCGCCGAGAAGCCCGACGGCGGCGGTCCGTACGTGCTCTCCGGCCCGGTCCCGCGCCCTGAAGCGGGCCGCGTGCCGCTGCGGGGCGACCTCGCTCATATCGGCCTCGCCGGTCGCTATTTCGTGCCGCATTACGCGGTGCCGCAGCCGTGGCTCGTCGGACCGGGCGGGGCGCCGCTTTTCGCCGCCCCCGAAGCAGACTCAGAGACGCTGCAGCAACTCGCGGCCGGCGACACGTTCGACGTGCTGGAGATTTCGGGAACCTGGGCATGGGGCTGCCTCTCGCTCGAAGGACCGGTCGGCTACGTCGCGCTCGATCGGCTGGCCAAGCCGGTATGACCAGCACTGTCTTCATCGATGGCGGAGCGGGCACCACCGGGCTCGAGATCGTCGAACGGCTCGCGGGCCGGGTCGAATTCGAGCTGCTGGTGCTCGACGAAGCCCGGCGCAAGGACCACGCCGCGCGGCGCGAGGCGCTGCACGAAGCGGACTTCGCGGTGCTGTGCCTGCCCGACGATGCCGCGCGCGCGGCAGTTGCGCTGGCCGAAGGCTCTAAGGTGCGCATCGTCGATGCCTCGACCGCACACCGCACCGCGCCCGGCTGGGTCTACGGCTTTCCCGAAGTGAGCGGCCGGGAGGCGGTCGCCGAAGCCGAACGCGTCAGCAATCCGGGCTGCTATTCGACCGGCTTCATCGGCCTCGTCGCGCCGCTGGTGCGCGCCGGGCTGTTGCCCGCAGACTGGCCTTACGCCTGCAATGCGGTGTCCGGTTACTCGGGTGGCGGCAAGGCGCTGATCGAACGGTTCGAGGCTGATCCCGACATCGCGTGGCGCGGCTACGCGGTCGAGCTGCAGCACAAGCACGTGCCCGAAATGCAGGCCCGCTGCGGCCTTGCGCTGGCCCCGCTGTTCTCGCCCGCGGTGATCCCCGCGCATCGCGGGATGATGGTGGAAGTGCCGCTGCCGCTTGCGGCGATGGCGGGGGCAGCAGACCCCGGCGCATTGCGCGCTGAGCTGGCGCGGTTCTACGCCGGCAGCCCGATCGTGCGAATGGGCGCTGCGGAGGGCGGCGAACTGCTGCTGCGCCGCTCGATGGCGCCGAGCGACATCATGGCGCTTCACGTGTTCGCCTCGCCCGACGGATCGCAAGCCAAGCTGGTCGCGACGCTCGACAACCTGGGCAAGGGCGCAGCGGGCGCCGCGGTGCAATCGCTGAACCTGATGGCCGGTTTGCCCGAGACCGTCGGCTTGCGCCTCTGACCTGCCCAAAAAGCGGGCACGTGGCTGATTAAATTTTGCTCATATCCCGGCCCGGACCCCGCTCAGATTGCCGCACGATTGCCGGGTAAGCGAGGCCGACGCACACGATTCCGTGCTTCCGTGACGGCTCGCGATTGTCTACCCCCGCGCTTCGCGCCTTGGCACGATTCTTGATAAGCGCAAGCCAAGGAAAATGCTTTGTCGCCGGCCCGCCCTCGCGGTGCCGGGTTTGAGTGCAGGGGTCTCGGGTGAAAAAGATCGAAGCGATCATCAAACCGTTCAAGCTCGACGAAGTGAAGGAAGCTCTGCACGAGGTTGGCGTGTCCGGCATTACCGTGACCGAGGCCAAGGGCTTCGGCCGGCAGAAGGGCCACACCGAACTCTATCGCGGCGCCGAGTACGTCGTCGACTTCCTGCCCAAGGTGAAGCTGGACGTGGTGGTGAGTGACGACCAGGCCGAACGCGTGGTCGAGGCGATCGCCGCCGCCGCGCAGACTGGCCGCATCGGGGACGGCAAGATTTTCGTATCGCCGATCGAAACTGCGCTCCGCATTCGCACCGGCGAGCGCGACGACGACGCGATCTAGGCCGCGGACCGCACAAAACCGAATTCAGGATCAAGCCAGCAGAGGAATAGCAGCAATGGCCAGTGCAAAAGACGTGGTGAAGCGGATCAAGGACGAGGAGATCGAGTGGGTCGATCTGCGCTTCACCGATCCCAAGGGCAAGTGGCAGCATCTGACGATGGTCGCCAGCATCCTGGGTGAAGATGAGCTCGAGGAAGGCCTCATGTTCGACGGCTCGTCGATCGCGGGCTGGAAGGTCATCAACGAGTCCGACATGAT
>CAYNXB010000049.1:0-1620 GCA_964401045.1 uncultured Sphingomonadaceae bacterium
GGACCAAGAAGAACGTCCATCCGGGCAAGATCGTCTCGACCTCGCAGGAAGTCGACGTGATGGTGCTCGAGGTCGACGCCGAGAAGCGCCGCATCTCGCTCGGCCTCAAGCAGGCCCAGCGCAATCCGTGGGAAGAGTTCGCCGAGAAGCACCCGGTCGGCTCCACCGTGGAAGGCGAAGTCAAGAACGCCACCGAGTTCGGCCTGTTCATCGGCCTCGATGGCGACGTGGACGGCATGGTCCACATGTCCGACATCGCCTGGGGCATCTCGGGTGAGGACGCGCTGGCGCTCCACCGCAAGGGTGAGCAGGTCAAGGCGGTCGTGCTCGATGTCGACACCGACAAGGAGCGCATCAGCCTCGGCATGAAGCAGCTCGAGAAGGGCGCGCCCACCGCGGGTGCCAGCGCATCGGGCGGCGCAGGCGGCATCAAGAAGAACGATGTCGTCACCGTGACGGTGCTCGAAGTGCGCGATGGCGGCCTCGAAGTGCAGGTCGGCGACGACGGTGCGACCGGCTTCATCAAGCGCTCGGACCTCGGCCGCGACCGCGACGAGCAGCGTCCGGACCGCTTCCAGGCCGGCCAGAAGGTCGACGCAATGATCATCGGCTTCGACCGTTCGAAGAAGCCGAACTTCTCGATCAAGGCGCGCCAGATCGCCGAAGAGAAGGAAGCCGTGAAGCAGTACGGTTCCTCGGATTCGGGCGCTTCGCTCGGCGACATCCTCGGCGCCGCGCTGAAGAAGGACGAAGAAAAGAAGTAAGCGCACTCGTTGCGCTAGACGGAAGGCCCGCTGCTCGGATCGAGCGGCGGGCCTTTCCTACATCGGGCCGAGCGCCTAGCGTGTGCCGATGCTCGAAGTTCACCAGTTCTCCTGCCTCGCCGACAATTACGGTTTCCTGCTGCACGATGCGGCGAGCGGCGAGACCGCTTGCATCGACACGCCCGATGCCGATGAATACTTGCGCCAGGCCGAAGCCAAAGGCTGGCGCATCACCCAGATCTGGAACACGCACTGGCACCCCGATCACGCGGGCGGCAATGTGGCGATCAAGGCTGCCACCGGATGCATGATCGTGGCTCCGGCCGTGGATGCGCCAAAGATCGCTGGTGTGGACCGGACGGTCGGCCAAGGTGACGTAGTAAAGCTGGATGCGTGGGCCGCCGACGTGATCGACGTCGGCGGGCACACGATGGGCCATGTCGCCTACTATCTGCCGCGGGCGGGAATCGCGTTCGTGGGAGATTCGCTGTTCGCATTGGGTTGCGGGCGCATGTTCGAAGGCACCGCCCCGCAATTCTGGGCGAGCCTTTCGCGGCTCAAGGCCCTGCCGCCCGAGACGGTGCTCTACTGCGCGCACGAATACACCCAGTCGAACGCCCGCTTCGCGCTCCACGCCGACCCCGAAAACCCTGCACTCCAGGCCTACGCCCAGGATGTCGAGCGCAAGCGCGCCGCGGGCATTCCTACCGTGCCGACCCGGCTCGACCGCGAACTCGCGGCGAATCCGTTCCTGCGCGCCGATGTCGATGCGTTGCGCACCCGCTGGGGTGGCGTCGAACCTTCCGAGACCTTCGCCGCGCTAAGGGCGGCAAAGGACACCTTCTAGAACCCGCCC
>CAYNXB010000049.1:1720-19555 GCA_964401045.1 uncultured Sphingomonadaceae bacterium
CTCCTCGGTTCGAGGAGAAAGCGCACGGCGGGCCGGCTGGCTTCAGTAGCCTGCGGTGAAGCGGCTGCGCGAGTGGTTGTGGTGCTCGAGCTCGTCGACCATCGCGATCGCGTAGTCGGCGTAGCTGATCTTGCTCTCACCGTTTGCGTCGGTGACAAGCTCGTCCTTGCCGAGGCGGAAACTGCCCGGGCCCTGACGCGGACCTTCGAAGATCGTCATCGGGGGCGAGAAGAACGTCCAGTCGGTGTCAGTTTCCTGCTTGAGGTCGTCGAGGAAATCGATCGCCGGCTTGACCAGCGGCTTGATCGCCTCGGGGAAACCGGGGCTGTCGTAAAGCCGTACGCCCTCGGCGTTCGTGAGGCTGGCCGCGCCGCCCATCACCAGAAGGCGGTTCACGCCCGCTTTCTTCGTGGCGTTGAGGAACGTCGAGGCGGGGATGTTGAAATGCACCGCGCTGATCACGGCGTCGACGCCGCCGATCAGTCCGGCCAGTTCATCCTCGTTCGAGACGTCGCCCTGCTTCGCCGTGACGCCGGGGCCGCTGGGAAGTTTGTCTGCGCTGCGGGCGATGGCGACCACTTCATGGCCCCGCGAGACCAGCTCCTTGGTGATCTCCGAGCCGCCCTTACCGCTGGCACCTAGCACTGCAACTTTCATATCGATCTCCCCAGGATTGGTAGCCTACCCTAGTGGGCTCAGCCTGGTTTGTCCGCCCCTACCGAACGGTAGGAAGCGCGGCTGCTCAGATACCTGCAATCGCCCGATCGACCAGCTTCTTGTCGGCCGCCTCGTCGAGCTCCTTGCTGAGCAACTCACGGGCGGCAGCGGTAGCAGCGGCGGCGGCCGTGGCGCGCAGCTCGTCGACTGCGGCACGCTCGGCGGCGGCGATCTTGTCAGCCGAGAGCGCCTTGTGCCGCTCGATCAGCGCGGTTGCATCTGCCTTGGCCTGCTCGACGATCTCGGCCGCCTGCTTTTCAGCGGCGACGCGGATCGCGGCGATTTCCTTGTCCGCCTGAGCGGACTTCTTCTCGTACTCATCGCGCAGCTTCTGCGCTTCGGCGCGCAAGCTGGCCGCTTCGGCGAGCTGCGTGCGGATGCCGGCAATACGATCGTCGAGCACCTTGCCGACGATCCGGGGGACCCCAGCCTTGAGCGCGATCAGAAACACGCAGATCATCGCGACCGCGACGATCCCGCCAGGGGTCAGAAACGGCAGGCCATAAGCCATCGCCTCCTCGTGGTGCTCGGCGCCGTGGGCGGCTTCTGCAGCAAGGAACTCAAGCATTGCCCATCGCTCCCGCGACCGCCGCCCGCGCGGCCTTGTCGCTCACCTTGGCGCCGGTCAGCTTGGCGACGATGCCCTGCGCAGCCTCGATCGCGACGGTCTCGATCTCGGCGCGCGCGCTGGCGCGTGCCGCATCGAGCGCCTGCGCGGCTTCGTCAGCCTTCTTCGCAAGCCGCTGGTCCGCGGCCGCGATGCGTTTGCCAGCATCGGCGGCCGCTTCGGCCTTGGCTGAAGCTGCAACGGCGTGAGCCGCCTCATGTGCTTCGTTCATGCGGGCGCGCCAGGCTTCCTCGCTCGCGTCGGCTTCGGCGCGCAGGCGCTCGGCCTCGGCGAGGTCGGCGGCGATCTGCGCGTCGCGCGCCTCGACCGTCGCTTCGACCTTGGGCACGATCCCGCGCCCGACGAAGAAGTAGATCACCGCCAGTACCAGCAGCAGCCAGAACCACTGCGACTGATAGACCAGCGCAAGTTGCGAAAGTTGAGGCATCGTCCGACCTTATGCGGGCGGGCGGACGGCGAACCGTCCGCCTGTCCGATCAACGCGCGTAGAGGATGATCATCGCCACGGCGAACGCCATCAGACCGAGCAACTCGGCGGCGGCGAAGCCGATGTAGAGCGTGCCGGTCTGGCCGCCGGCGGCAGCGGGGTTGCGCAGCGCACCCTGAAGGAACGAACCGAACACGAAGCCGACGCCGGCAGCAGCGGCACCGACACCGATCGCGGCGATACCGGCGCCGATGACCTGAGCAGAAGCGAGTTCCATATTCTTAACTCCGTTGGATAAAATATTGATATTAATGAAGATTGACCGCGTCGTTGATGTACAGCGACGTGAGCAGGGCAAACACGAACGCCTGAATCGCGCCAACCAGCAGTTCGAGCGCATTGACGAAGATCACGAACACGAACGCCAGCAGACTGATGCCGTAGCCCATCGGTGTGCCCGCGTTGAGGCCCTGGACGACGAAATTGCCGAACACCTCGAGCAGGATGTGCCCGGCGAACATCGCGATGAACGGCCGCAGCCCGAGGCTGAACGGACGCACCATGAAGCTGATGAACTCGATCGGCGCGACGATGAACTTGAGCGGCAGCGGCGTGCCGTGGGGCACGAACAGGCCGAAGAACTTGAGCCCGTGCTTCCAGAAGCCAACGCCCAGAACGATCGCGAAGCTGATGATCGACATCGTGCCGGTGACGGTGAACTGGCTGGTGACGGTGAACGGATGCGCGCCCGGCACGATCGCGAACGGCATCGCGCCGATCCAGTTGGCCGCGAGTATAAAGGTGAACGCGGTGAACACCCACGGCAGGTACTTGCGCCCTTCGGCGCCGATGCTCTGCCGGGTGACGTTATCGAGAAAGCCGGTCAGCATCTCGACCGCAGCCTGCCAGCGGCCGGGAACCAGCTGGCGCCGGGTCCCGCCCCACATGAACAGCACGATCGCGGCCAGCACGATAAGCATCCACAGCGCGGAGTTGGTGAACTGGAACGGGGTCGCGACCAGTCCGTCCGCGCCGATGGGCGCGATCTGGAACTGGTGCATCGGATCGATCTTGGCGGCGGCGGCCACGGGTCGGTTCTTCCCTGTTCTTGTTGGGCCTAGCGGCCGCGGTTCTGGTTCATGCGGACGACGTGCATGCACGCGCCGGCGAAAGCGAGGAACATCAACCCGATCGTGATCCACGGCAGCGTGTCGAACACGTTGTCGAGCACCAGGCCGACGATGATCCCGCCGAGCGGATAGCCGAGCATGGTCGAGGCGATCTGGATCCCGGCGCTGCGCCCGTCGCGCATCGGCGCGTGCTCCTTCGCGAGCCGCTCGTCCTCAGTCTTGCGGGCGGCGGCAATACGGCCTTCAAGCGAATCGACGCGCTTGTCCTCCGGAATGCCATCTGGGCCGATGGGTGCGTTTTCGGACTCGTTAGCCACGATGAAGCGCCAGCCTCGCTAGGGGGTTGCATAGGGGTGCGCGGCCCGGTTGCCCGGCCGGCGACGCGCCGCCCTTAGGCATGGGTTCGGGGCGAGTCAACCGGATGGGGGGACGCCCCGGGCGCGCGCGTGCGGCTCGCTCCGACGCACGAATTGCGGCAAGCTCCGTTAACGCGATTCGACGGAGCGTGAAATGGCGATCATCGATACCCGGCGAGAGCAGATGTTCCCCGCGCTCACCGCGCCGCAGATGGCCATCGCGCAGCGCTTCGCGAGCGGCGAACCGCGCCGTTTTGCACCGGGCGAGAAGATCTACGAAGTCGGCGCGCGCGACGTGCCGGCGTGGCTGATCCTCGAGGGCACGATCATCGCCACCCGCCATGACGGGCTGGGGGTCGAGGAGGCGATCGTCACGTATGGCCCGGGCCAGCTGTCCGGCGAAGTATCGCAGCTTTCGGGCGGCGGCACCCTCGCCGCTGCGATAGCAGGCGATGAGGGCGCGGTCGCAGTGCCGTTCGACGCCTCGCATGTGCGCGCGCTGATCATTGGTTCGGCGGAACTCGGCGAGCTGGTGATGCGCGCCTACATCCTGCGCCGCGTCGCGCTGATCGAAGCGGGCACGGAAGGCGGGGCGGGATCCGTGCTGCTGGGGCGGCGGGAGGCGCCGGAACTTGTCCGCCTGTCGGGCTTCCTCGCGCGCAACGGCTATCCCTACAGCCTGGTGGCCGCTTGCGAGCCCGAGGGGCGCGAGCTGGTAGATCGGCTGGGCGTGAGCTTCGACGAGCTGCCGCTGATGATTTGCCCCAACGGCAGCGTCCTCAAGCGTCCCACCGACGCCGAGGCGGCCGCCTGCCTCGGCATCCTGCCGGTTATCGACCCGAGCAAGATCTTCGACGTGGCAATCGTCGGCGCTGGCCCCGCCGGGCTTGCTACGGCGGTTTACGGCGCATCCGAAGGCCTCTCGGTGCTGGTGCTCGACACGCGCGCCTACGGCGGACAAGCGGGGGCCTCGGCGCGGATCGAGAACTATCTCGGCTTTCCCACCGGGATCTCCGGCCAGGCCCTGGCAGGCCGCGCATTCACGCAGGCGATGAAATTCGGCGCGGAGATGGCCATTCCGATGAACGTCGAGGACGTCGTTTGCGACAATGACGCCACGAGTTTCGATTTGCACCTCAGCGATACCACGACGGCGCGTGCCCGAACGATCGTCATCGCCAGCGGCGCGCGCTATCGCCGGCCGGACCTTGCCCGATTGGAGGAGTTCGAAGGCAACGGCATCTCGTACTGGGCCTCGCCGGTGGAGGCCAAACTGTGCGAAGGCGAGGAGATCGCGCTGGTCGGCGGCGGCAACTCAGCCGGGCAGGCGGTGGCTTTCCTCGCCCCGCAAGTCGAGCGGATACACCTCGTGATCCGCCGGCCGCTGGCGGATACGATGTCGAGCTACCTGATTGAACGGATCGCGGCGTTGCCCAACGTAGTTATCCATGAGCCGGCGGAGATCATCGGCCTCGAGGGCGATCGTGAGGGTGGGCTCACCGGCATCGAATTGCGCGATCGCACCAGCGGCGAAACGCACCACCGCGCGCTACGGCACATGTTCCTGTTCATCGGCGCCGATCCGAACACCAACTGGCTTGGTGGCTGCGTCACGCTCGATGACAAGGGCTTCGTGCTGACCGGCGACGACGTGGGAAGCGGCGAGCGCCCGCCGCTGGAAACGAGCCGGGCGGGAATCTTCGCGGTCGGCGATGCGCGCGCGGGGTCGACCAAGCGCGTCGCGGCGGCGGTCGGTGAAGGTGCCGCCGCCGTGGCGCAGATCCACGCCCTGCTGGCGCGCGCCTGAGGCTTACGGGCAGCTGGGGTGGCGCTGCGGGGGGCCGCTGTCGCGCTTGAGCCAGCTTGATCCGTCGGGGCCCTGATACATCTCGCCCGGCTTGGTCCGCGCGATCAGCAGGCAGCCGGAAGTAAACGCATAGTCCTTGAGCGTCGCGTTGGCGGCCTGTGCCTTCTGGGCGTAGGCGGCGCGGCGCTTGATGTTGATGTCCTCTACCAGCGCACGCAGCGAAGCGCTCGGAGTGCCCACGTAACCGAGGTAGCCGTCGATCTGCTCGCCGATCTGCCCCGCGGCGCGCGCCGCGTCGTATCCGGGGTCGCGCTGGGCCGAAGCGGGCGCAGACAGCGCCAGTCCTGCCGCTGCGGCGGCCAGAAACAGCCTGGAGAAAGTTTTCGCTTGCTTGGTCATTGGTTTAGCCCCGAATCCTCAGAAGATATCTGGATTGTCTTCGATGGTGTTCCCGGCATCTGCAGCCAGGCGATAGACCACTTCCTGCGAGATGTTGATGTTGAGCTCGATGACGATCGGTTCGTCGGGCGCGTTTACCGAAATGCACCCCGAAACCGATGCGCCGCCCAACAGCAGCACCGCCCCCGCCAGCCCCGCTCCGATACGCTCCATGGGCGCTCTATGCGCCCGCCGGGCAGCCGAGGTCAAATTCACGTCTCTCATGGGCGTTTCTCACTGTCGGGAGGCTGAATGGGGGCTTCATCTGGCACCAAGTCTTCCGGCTGCATCGGCGGGATCTCGCCGCTGCTCTCGCGGTTGATGACACGGCCTTGCGCATCGATCAGGCCCAGCTCGCGCGGATCGCGGATATAGGCCGCATCGTACATTGTCTTCACGGTGGTAATCAGCTTGTAGAACGGCGCCTTGAGATTGATGTTGAAACGGATCGGCAAGTTGGCGAACCGCTGGGTGAGGAAGTTGCGTTTGGCGCCGGTGCCCTGCTTGACCCCGTCGAACTGCGCGCGGGTGACGATCTCGCCGGTCAGGTCACCGTCCATCGCGATGCGCATCTGGGTGTAGTCGAGGGACTTCAGCGCATCGAACGCGAAGTTCGCCATCGTTGTGAGGTCCTTGTAGGTCAAGTCACCGACGTAGGACAGGTTGCCGCCGGGCGGACGCGAGATCAGCAGCCCGCCTTCGATGCGTCCTCCGTTCTGGTCGAACACCAGCGGCAGGGTGCCGTCGAACACGCCCGTCGCGGAAATATTGCCCAGTTCCATCCGCTGGACGAACAGCGCCGCCTGCAAGCCTTCGACTTCGAGCACATAGCGCCGTACCTCTGTCGCGCCGATGTTGAAATCGAGCGGGCGCAGGGTGAGCGTGCCGCCCATGAACGGCCAGGAGCCCCCCTCGATCGCGAGCAGCCGGCCCTCGACCAGCCGGAAGCGCACGCTGCCGTCGTTGACCTCGATCCCCGGATTGACCGACTTGACCGTGAGCACCTGCCCCGGCGCGGTGGTCAAGCCGAGCAGGTCGGTAAACACCACCGTGCCGGAAGCGCCCTTCACCGGGCCGAAGGCGGCAGCGAAATCGAGCGCATCGCTGGAGAACTTGCCGCTGCTGGTGACGCCGTTCTCGTTCCAGTCGATCCGTCCGTCGCCGGTCACCGTTCCGCTGACGTTGGCGACAACGCCGAGTGCCAAGGGCGTTAAAGTGTCGGGCTGAAGGGTGCGATCGAATGCCAGCGCTTCGACTGCGAGATCGGCATGGCCGCGCCCGGTCGACAGGTCGTGGCGCATGGTCGCGCGGGTGATGGCGCGATCGCTCTTCGGCTCGCGCAGCAGCGCCTCCGCGACGATCACGTTGTCGGCCAGCGCCAGCGTCGCGTCGCGCGCGATCAGCGGCGCGAAACGATCTACCTGCTCACGATCCTCAACCCGGAACGCCCCATCGCTCAGCGTGAGCTTGCCGCCGGCATAACGCCATGAACCGCTCGCCGAGAGCACATCGAGCGGCACCGCATAAAGCAGCACGTCCGCCCCGGCGAACTTGCCGGAAATCTCATCCCCGAGCTTCGCGCTGAGGTCATTCAAACGGAAGCGCGTGGCGGTGGCGGCGGGACCTAGGGCGATGTCGAGCTGTTTGGCAGACAGCGCGCCCGGCCACGCGATGCCCACCGGGCCGCTGCGCAGCGCGATCGGCGTCTCGCCGAGCCGCCCGCGCAAGTCGAGCGACGGCGCCCCCGCGGCAACCCGCGTACCGCGCGAGCTCACCTCGACGATCGCCGATCCGCGTGGCGGGCACAGCGTCAGCGCGCGCCGTTCGAGCGTCACGTTGGCGAACGCGAGGCTATCGAACCGAAGATCGGTACAGCCGCGCCACAGCGCCAACCCGCCCGAGGAGGACAAGGTGCCGCTCAGGGGAAGCTGGAGATTGCGCGCCGAGCCGCCTGGCAGCGCGCCGGAGAGTTGTGCGTTGCCGGAAAAACCGATCGCGCCGTTCGCACCCTGCACCAGCACCAGCTCCGGCAGGGCGATCGAAGCGTCTCCCGCGCGGTACTCAGCCATCGACATCCTCAGCAGCACCCCGCCGCCGGTCTGGCGCTCCATCCGCCCGGCAATGCGCGGCAGACCTTCGCCACCGGTCGAGAAATTGCCCGAGATGCGCGCCGCGCCCCCGTCCACTGTGCTCACCTGGGCGCGCGAGAGTGCGACCACCGTCGCCCCGCTGCCCCCGCGCAGGGACGCTTGCGGCACCGCCGCGCTGAGCATGTCGCCGGTCTTGCGCAGGGTGAAATTCGCCGCGAGGCTGCTACCTTGTTCTTCGCGCGCAAGGCCCCTGCGCAGCCGGGCGATCAGCGGCTCTGCCAACGTGCCCGCCGCCGAGCGTTGGGTCGCGGCTAGCGCCTTGTCCAAGCCGTCGCCGAGCTCGATGCCTTCGCCCGTCAGGTCGCCCTCGATCTCCGCATTCGTGAAGCCATTCGCCGCACGCACGCGGCCCTCGCTCGCCACCGTGGCGAATGACGCGGCGGATGTGGCAACCCCGTTGGCCGCCAGCGAATAGGAGCTGGTCAGGCGGCCTTTGCGCCAGCTCAGCTGGGCCTTGCCGCCAAGGCCACTCGCCCGGTTGGCGCCATAGGCCAGCGTGCCGGTGCGCAGTCCGGCGACCGCTTCGAACCCGTCGAACGCCTTGTCGAGCCGACCGTCGATCTGCATGCCGCTGCCGGCCAGCGTCAGGTCCATGTCGGGGCAGGTGAGCGCACCCACTCGCAACGGCCCGGTGAAACGGGGCCGCTCGCGGGTGATCGCGACCTTGCCGTAGAGCGTGGCTCTCTCAGCCTTGCAGCCCGCGCCCTCAAGCCTGGGTGCACTCGCCGCAAGAATGCCGGCGAACCCGCTTTGGAGGTTGCCGCTGCCATCCGCCTTGAGGCCAACCGGCCCGTAATCGCTCTCGATCAGCGCACGGCCGTCTAGCAGCCGCAGCTTGAAGTCCGGCAGTTTGAACGGCTGCGGCGGCTCCTGCTTGGCGAACAGCACCTTATCGAGGCTGCCGAAACTCAGAACCCCGTTCCGGTAAGAGCCGTACAGTCGCGGCCGCACCAGCGTCACCGTGCCGATGCCGGGGAAGCCCCACTTGGGCACGATCGTTACTTCGGCGCGCTCGATCGTGAGGTCCGGCCGCTTGGGATCGCCGACCACGATATGCTCGATCACTTGCCGGCTCGGGCCGATCGAGACGATGTCGTACGTCGCCGGCAGGCCCATCCGGGCGAGCTGGTCGGCAATCACGTTGTCGGCCAGCCGCTCACGGCTGAGCCACGCCCAGGTCAGCATCGCGGCAAGGATGAGCACAATGGCCGCCGCGTAATAGCGCAGCCGGAAGCGCCGGCGGCGCCGCGGCAGCGGTTCGGCCGCCTCTTCAGCCACTTCCTCGTCCAGCACCATCCGTCCGCACCCTTGCGCCACTGCCTTCGCAAAGGCAATCACCCCGGACGGGCTGAACGCACGATGAGGGGGCTTGGTGCCAGACGGCGACAATCACGACGGAGAAGGCCACCGCGCGCGCCTGCGCAAGCGGCTGCTCGATGGCGGCGCGGAAGCGCTGGCCGACTACGAAGTGCTCGAATACCTGCTGTTCGCCGCCCGCCCGCGCGGCGACACCAAGCCGATCGCCAAGGCCCTGCTCAAGCGCTTCGGCACCCTCGCCGGGGTGCTCAACGCGGAACCCGGCGCGCTCGCCTCGGTCGAGGGGATGGGCGAAGTGAGCGCCGCGTCGCTCAAGGCGGTCGCCCTTGCCGCCCGGCGCATGGCGCGAAGCGCAGTGCAGGACAAACCGGTGCTCTCAAGCTGGCAGGCGCTGCTCGATTACCTCGCGATCGACATGGCCCACCTCACCATCGAGCGGGTGCGCGTGCTCTACCTCGACGCCCGTAACCGGCTGGTCCTCGACCATCATGCGGGCGATGGCTCGGTCGATGAAGCCGCGATCCATCCGCGCGAAGTGATCCGCCGCGGGCTGGAAGTCGGCGCCACCGCGCTGATCCTGGTTCACAACCACCCGAGCGGCAGCCCGGAGCCGAGCCGGGCGGATATTCAGATTACGCAGAGGATTGCTGAGGCTGGGCGACTGCTCGGCATCACGGTACACGACCACGTGATCGTGGGGCGCGAGGGGCATGTGAGCCTGAAGGCGAAAGGGTTGATTTAGCCAACCTCCCGCTTGGCTTGGACGCGGGCATCAGCACGTCGAAGCCGCCGCTCCTGCAATGGGCAGTGACTGCCGGCACGCGAGGTGCTACGCGCCACCCGGTCGCGGAGGATTGTCATGAAGCGTTCGACCGGCAGGCTTGCTTTGCTCCTCGCGGGATTTGTCGCGGGACTTGTCACCGCAACCCCGGCAATGGCCAAGGTCGAGGCGTTTCCGCCCACGTTCGAGACACGCGACATTCCTGTCGACGGCGCGACTATTCATACGCGGACCGGCGGCAAAGGGCCGGTCGTCGTTTTGCTGCACGGGTTCGGCGATAGTGGCGACATGTGGGCGCCGCTCGCCGCCCGGTTAGCCACCGATCATACCGTCGTGGTCCCGGATCTTCGTGGAATGGGCCTCTCGTCACATCCGGAAACCGGCTACGACAAGAAGAGCGAAGCCGGAGATATCGCGGCGGTGCTTCACGCGCTGGGCCTCGATGGGTCTCTGGCGCTGGTCACGCACGACATTGGCAACATGGTGGGCTACGCTTTCGCCGCCCAGAACCGGCAGCGAGTTACCCGCTGGGTTGTGATGGACGCGCCGCTTCCCGGGCTTGGCAATTGGGACAGCGTGGTCAAGGACCAGCGAACCTGGCACTTCGATTTCTTCGGTCCCGACGAAGAACGGCTCGTGGCCGGGCGCGAGCGTATCTACCTCGATCGCTTTTATAACGAGCTATCGGCGGACCCCAGCCACATCGACGAAGAGACGCGCGCGCATTATGCGGCACTCTATTCCCGTCCCCTCGCCATCCATGACGCGTTCGCTCAATTTGCGGCCTTTCGACAGGACGCTTTGGATAACCAGAAATTCCTCGCCGAGGGCAAGCTCGCCATGCCGATCCTCGCGATCGGTGGGGAGAAGTCCTTCGGCGAGGGCTTCGCGAATGAGATCGCGTTCGCCGCGGACAATGTGCGCGGGCTAAGCATCAGGGACTCCGGCCACTGGTTGATGGAAGAGCAGCCGAAAGCGACAATGGACGCGATCGTGGCCTTCATCGTGGAGCCGGCCGCGCAGTAGCGAACGGCCCCTAGGCGTCACAAACATCGCCGGACGGGCGGCGCATCCGATCCTAAAATCGCCGAACGCGTGTCGCGAAAGCTTACACCCCCCGGCCTTGCCAATTCGTGGCCCCCGGCCTAGCCGCCGCTCCGAAACGACGGAGAAACGAATGGTCCCCCGCTACGCCCGCCCCGCAATGACCGCGATCTGGGAGCCGGAGGCGCGCTATCGCATCTGGTTCGAGATCGAGGCGCACGCGACCGAGAAGCTGGGTGAGCTGGGCGTCGTGCCTGCGCGCGCCGCCAAGGCGCTGTGGGACTGGTGGAAGACCGATCCAAAGATCGACGTCGATGCGATCGACGCGATCGAAGCCGTAACCAAGCATGATGTGATCGCCTTTCTCACCTGGGTGGCCGAGCAGGTGGGTGACGAGGCGCGGTTCATGCATCAGGGCATGACCAGCTCGGACGTGCTCGACACCACGCTGGCGGTGCAGCTTGCGCGCGCCTCCGACATCCTGCTCGAAGATCTCGACGCCCTGCTTGCCGCGCTCAAGCGCCGGGCAGAGGAACACAAGTACACGCCGACGATCGGCCGCAGCCACGGCATCCACGCCGAGCCGGTTACGTTCGGGCTCAAGCTCGCCGAAGCCTATGCCGAATTCTCGCGCGCCCGAACCCGGCTCGAAGCCGCGCGGGCGGACATCGCCACGTGCGCGATCTCCGGCGCGGTCGGCACTTTCGCCAATATCGACCCGGCGGTGGAGGACTATGTCGCCGCAAAACTCGGCCTGACGCCGGAGCCGGTCTCGACCCAGGTGATCCCGCGCGATCGACACGCGATGTATTTCGCCACGCTGGGCGTGATTGCCAGCTCGATCGAACGGCTTGCGACCGAAGTGCGGCACCTCCAGCGCACCGAAGTGCTCGAGGCGGAGGAATACTTCTCGCCGGGCCAGAAGGGCTCGAGCGCGATGCCGCACAAGCGCAACCCGGTGCTGACCGAGAACCTCACCGGCCTGGCCCGGGTGGTGCGCTCGGCAGTGGTACCGGCGCTCGAGAACGTCGCGCTGTGGCACGAGCGGGACATCAGCCACTCATCGGTCGAACGTTTTATTGGCCCCGACGCCACGATCACCCTCGATTTCGCGCTCGCGCGGCTGACCGGGGTGGTCGACAAACTGCTCGTCTATCCCGCGCGGATGCAGGCCAACCTCGACCGGATGGGTGGCCTGGTCCACTCGCAGCGCGTGCTGCTCGCGCTGACCCAGGCCGGCGTCAGCCGCGAGGATGCCTACCGTCTGGTCCAGCGCAACGCGATGAAGGTGTGGGAGGCAGACGGCAAGCTGTCGCTGCTCGATTTGCTTACGGCGGACGATGAAGTCACCGCCGCGCTTTCCCCGACGGAACTCGCGCAGCTGTTCGACCTCGAATATCACTTCAAGCAGGTCGATACGATCTTCGCACGGGTCTTCGGTTGAACCCCTTGCACGACACGCTTAGCATCGCCCCCGAGCCCAAGGCGGCAAGGGAGCGAGATCGGCGATGAAATATGTGCGCATGATCGTGTGGATCCTGGTGCTGGTAGCGCTGGTGGCCTTCTCGGTCGCCAACTGGCAACCGGTCGAGGTCAAGATCTGGGACAGTCTGGTCCTCGAGACGAAGATTCCCGCGCTGGTTATTTTGGCCTTCCTGCTCGGGTTGGTGCCGATGTGGTTGATCCATCGCGGTGTGCGCTGGCGGCTGGAGCGGCGCATTTCCGGGCTCGAAAGCGCCCAACGCTACGCCATCGGCGCCTCTGCAGCCTCTCCCCCAACCAGCGAGCCCACCGTCAGTCCATGAGCAATCCAGTCTATCTCGCCCTCGATGTTCCGCAGCTCGATCCGGCCAAGGCGCTGGTCGAGAAAGTCCGCGCGCACATCGGCGGGATCAAGCTGGGGCTCGAATTCTTCTGCGCGCACGGCCATCACGGGGTACATGAGATCGCCCACCTGGGCCTGCCGATCTTCCTCGACCTGAAGTTCCACGACATTCCGAACACCGTCGCCGGGGCGATGCAGGCGATCCACGTGATCGAGCCGGCCATCGTCACCGTCCACGCGAGTGGCGGGCAGGCAATGATGGAAGATGCCAAGGCCGCGGCCGGCAACGGCACCAAGGTGGTCGCGGTCACGATGCTCACCAGCCTCGATGAGAGCGACCTCTCGGGCACCGGCGTACAGGGCCGGGCACACGAGCAGGTCATGCGCCTCGCAGAGCTGGCCGAGAAGGCCGGCCTCGACGGCGTGGTGTGCTCGGGCCACGAGGTTGCGGCGGTGCACGGGCAGTGGAAGGATGGCTTCTTCGTCGTCCCCGGCATCAGGCTTGCCGAGGGCGCCAGGGGCGATCAGAAGCGCGTCGTTACCCCGCGCGAAGCGCGCGATCGGGGTGCCAGCGTGTTGGTGGTGGGACGCCCCATCAGCCGCGCCGATGATCCGGTGGCAGCCGCGCGCGCGATCGAGGCGACGCTCTAGCGTCACAAGTAATGACCGCGCCGAAGATCAAGATTTGCGGGGTGACCACCCCCTCCGCGATCGACGCTGCACTCGCGGCGCGCGCCGATTACGTCGGGTTCAACTTCCATCCGCCCTCGCCACGCTTCCTCACGCCGGGGGCGGCGGCAGTCCTGGCGGAACGCGTACAAGGCCGGGTCGTGACAGTGGGCGTGTTCGTCGATGCCGATGACGCGACGATCGCCGGAGCGATCGCTTCGGGACGGCTCGACGCGATCCAGCTCCACGGCGGTGAAACGCCCGAGCGCGCGGCCCAGGTAAGGGCGCGCTTCGAGCTGCCCGTGTGGAAGGTGCTGCCGGTGGCGACGGCGGACGACGTCGCCAAGGCGCAGGCCTATAGCGAGGCGGCCGATTTCATCCTGTTCGATGCCAGGACGCCCAAGGGCGCCATGCCCGGCGGCATGGGGCTGACGTTCGACTGGTCGCTGCTCGCCGCTTATCGCGGGCCGCTGACGTGGGGCCTTGCCGGCGGGCTGACCCCGCTCAACGTCGCCGACGCCGTCCGGGAGACGGCCACCCCGATGGTGGACACCAGTTCGGGCGTCGAAACTGCGCCAGGGGTCAAGGACATGGACTTGATCGCGGCCTTCTGCCAAGCGGCGCGCCCATGAACGGTCAGCCAAACAGCTTTCGCAACCAGCCGGACGAGCGCGGTCATTTCGGTCAGTTCGGCGGCCGCTACGTCGCCGAGACTCTGATGCCGCTGATCCTCGATCTGGAGAAGGAGTACCGAGCGGCGAAGGAAGATCCGGCGTTCCAGGCGCAGTTCGACGACCTGCTCGAACACTATGTCGGACGGCCGAGCCCGCTCTATTTCGCCGAGCGGCTGACCGAACATCTCGGCGGTGCGGAGATCTGGTTCAAGCGCGAGGAGCTGAACCACACCGGCGCGCACAAGATCAACAACTGTATCG
Source organism: uncultured Sphingomonadaceae bacterium (assembly GCA_964401045.1). Classification (GTDB taxonomy): domain Bacteria; phylum Pseudomonadota; class Alphaproteobacteria; order Sphingomonadales; family Sphingomonadaceae; genus CAYNXB01. The sequence continues at coordinate 15,945 of CAYNXB010000049.1, forward strand.
GCCAGATCCTGCTCGCGATCCGCATGGGCAAGACGCGGATCATCGCCGAAACCGGCGCCGGCCAGCACGGCGTCGCCACCGCCACGGTCTGCGCGCGGTTCGGGCTGCCGTGCGTGATTTACATGGGTGAGACCGACGTCGCGCGCCAGCGGCCCAACGTGTTCCGCATGAAGTTGCTCGGCGCCGAGGTCATTCCCGTGGTCAGCGGCGCGAAGACGCTCAAGGACGCAATGAACGAGGCGATGCGCGACTGGGTCGCGAACGTCCACGACACCTTCTACATCATCGGCACCGCCGCCGGCCCGCATCCCTATCCGGAACTGGTGCGTGATTTCCAGAGCGTGATCGGGCGTGAAGCGCGCGAGCAGATGCTCAAGCGCACCGGGGCGCTACCCGATGTTCTGGTCGCGGCGGTGGGCGGCGGATCGAACGCGATCGGCCTGTTCCACCCGTTCCTCGATGACCCCGAGGTCGAGATGATCGGCATCGAAGCGGCGGGCCACGGGATCGAGAGCGGCGAGCATGCCGCCAGCCTCACTGGCGGATTTCCCGGTATCCTCCACGGCAACAAGACCTACCTGCTACAGGACGAGGACGGCCAGATCACCGAGGCGCACTCGATCAGCGCGGGCCTCGATTATCCGGGCATCGGCCCCGAGCATTCGTGGCTGCACGAGAGCGGCCGGGTGAAGTACCTGCCGATCACCGATGTGGAAGCGCTCGAGGCGTTCCAGCTTTGCTGCAAGCTCGAGGGCATCATCCCGGCACTCGAGAGCGCCCATGCGCTCGCGGTGCTGCCGAAGATCGCCAGGGACTACCGCACGGACCAGCGCATACTGGTCAACGTCTCGGGCCGCGGCGACAAGGACATCTTCACGGTGGCCGAGGCGCTGGGAGCGGAGATGTGAGCGAACGCCTGCGCGCGGCCTTCGCCAAGGGCCACCCCGCCCTCGTCTGTTTCATCACCGCGGGCGACGGCGATACCGCAGCCAATCTCGACGCGCTGGTCGAAGGCGGGGCCGACGTGATCGAGCTCGGCATGCCGTTCACCGATCCGATGGCGGACGGCCCGGCGATTCAGGCGGCGAACCTGCGTTCACTCGGCGCGGGCACTACCACCCGCGACGTGCTGCTGATCGCCAATGAGTTTCGGGACCGCCACCCGGACGTGCCGCTGGTGCTGATGGGCTATGCCAATCCGATGATCCGCCGCGGCAGCGAATGGTTTGCCGGCGAGGCCGCTGGATGCGGCGTCGACGGGGTGATCTGCGTCGATCTCGCACCGGAGGAGGATCCGGAGCTCGGCCCGGCGTTGCGCGCCGCGGGCGTCGCTTCGATCCGCCTCGCCACCCCGACCACCGACGATGCGCGGCTGCCGGCGGTGCTCGAAGGCGCGGGCGGTTTCCTCTATTACGTCTCGGTCGCGGGCATCACCGGCAAGCAGCAGGCGGCGCTCGCGTCGATCGAGGACAACGTCGCCCGCCTCAAGCGCGCCACCGATTTGCCGGTCGCGGTCGGCTTCGGCGTGCGCACGCCCGAGCAGGCGAAGGCCATCGCCAGGGTTGCGGATGGCGTCGTGGTCGGATCGGCGCTCATCGATCTCGTCGCCGAGCACGGAGTCGACGCGCCCGACCACATCCGGCACCTCACGGAACAACTTGCCTCCGCCGTCCATTCCGCGCGAAAGGACCCCGTATGAGCTGGCTCTCCCGCGTCCGAAATCGCCTCCCGTTCCTGCCCAAGCGCGACACGCCCGAGAATCTGTGGGTCAAGTGCCCGGGCTGCAACGAGATGCTGTTCGCCAAGGAATACGAGGCGAACCTCTACGTCTGCCCGCGCTGCGGTCATCACGGGCGGATCGGCGCGGACGTGCGCCTCGGGCAACTGCTCGATCCCGGTTACGAGCTGCTCGACTTGCCGCGGGTTCGCGAGGACCCGCTCAAGTTCCGCGACACCAAGAAGTACACCGACCGCCTCAAGCAGGCCCGCGCCAAGAGCCCGCATGTGGACGCGTTCATCGTCGCCAGCGGCGCGATCGCGGGCCGCCCGGCCGTGGTCGGGGTGCAGGACTTTTCTTTCATGGGCGGCTCGATGGGAATGGCCGTCGGCAACGCCTTCTGCGCCGGGGCCGAGCGCGCACTGGCGCGTCGCTGCGCCTATGTCGTCGTCACCGCCGCGGGCGGGGCGCGGATGCAGGAAGGCATTCTCAGCCTGATGCAGATGCCCAAGGCGACCGTGATGACCCGCCGCCTCAAGGAAGCCGGTCTGCCCTATATCGTCGTGCTGACCGATCCCACCACGGGCGGCGTCACCGCGAGTTACGCGATGCTCGGCGACGTGCAGATCGCCGAGCCGGGCGCTCTGATCGGGTTTGCCGGCCAGCGGGTGATCCAGGAAACGATCCGCGAGCAGCTTCCACCCGGCTTCCAGCGTGCCGAATATCTCCACGCGCACGGAATGGTCGACATGGTGGTGAAGCGCGCCGATCTGCGCGCGACCGTCGCCAGCCTGCTCGACTATCTGAGCCCGGCGGAGGCCGCATGAGCGCGATCTACCCCCTCCTCTTCAGAGGAGGGGCTTCGAGATGAAAGACTTCGCGACTTCAGAGGACCCCGCAGTCCAGGCCCAGCTAGACCGGCTGGCGGCGCTCTCGCTGCCACAAGGGCGGCTCGGGCTGGAAACGATCCGCGCCCTGCTCGCCCGCCTAGGCGATCCGCAGAAGCACCTGCCGCCGACGTTCCATGTGGCCGGCACGAACGGCAAGGGATCGACCTGCGCTTTCCTGCGCGCGATGCTGGAGGCCGAAGGGCTTACGGTCCATTCGGCGATCAAGCCGCACCTGGTGCGCTACAACGAGCGCATCCGCATCGGTGGCAAGCTGATCTCGGACCAGATGCTGGGCGATTTGCTCAAGGAAGTGCTCGATGCGGGCGAAGACCTTGAGCCGAGCTTTTTCGAAGTCACCACCGTCGCCACCTTCCTCGCCTTCGCGCGCGAGCCGGCGGATGCATGCGTGATCGAAGTCGGGCTCGGCGGGCGGTTCGATGCGACCAATGTGCTCGAACATCCCGCGTGCTGCGGCATCGCCACGCTCGGCATCGATCATGAGGCGTTCCTGCTCATCCCCGAGGAAGGCGCGCCGGAAGATCCGCTCACCCGCATTGCATTCGAGAAGGTAGGGATTGCCCGGCCCGGATCGCCGCTGGTGACGCAGAGCTATCCCGAAGCGCCCGCGCTCGAAGTCGAGAAGCGCGCCAGGCTCGCGGGCGCGCTGCTGCACATGCGCGGGCGCGACTGGGACGCGAGGGCGGGCGGGACGATCGAATACTCCGACCGCTTCGGCGCGCTCACGCTGCCGCTGCCGTATCTCATCGGCGCGCACCAGGCCGACAATGCCGCGCTCGCGGTGTCGATGCTGCGGCATCAGGACCGGGTCGAGATTTCACCTGAAGCGATGGCGCAAGGCATTCGTGACGCGCGCTGGCCCGCGCGGTTGCAGCTCCTTCGCGATGGTCCGCTGACCGCCCGGGCCGCAGGGCACGAAGTCTGGCTCGACGGCGGCCATAACGCCGACGCCGGGCTCGCGATCGGCCGCCATTTCGCCGGGAAGC
>CAYNXB010000050.1:0-19134 GCA_964401045.1 uncultured Sphingomonadaceae bacterium
TGGGCGTGGACTCGGGCTCAGCCCTCGCCCGCGTGCTCCGTGGCTCGTTCGCCATAGCCGTATCCATATCCGTAGCCGCGCCCGTAACCATAGCTCGCGTTGCGCTCGTCTACCTTCGTGACAAGGGCGCCGGCAATTGTCGCGCTACTCTTCTCAAGCCGTTCGAGTGCTCCGCCGATCGCCCGCAGGCGGCCGCTGTTGGCTTCCATTACCATGACGACCGCATCGGCCGCCGACGCGATCAAGGGCGCATCGGCGAGGCCGAGCACCGGCGGCCCGTCAATCACCACATGCTGGTAGGATTTGCTCAGTTGTTCGATCAGCTCGTGATACCGACCAGAAGCCAGCAATTGTCCAGCATTGGGCGGCGTCTTACCCGACCCCAAAATGTCGAAACCCCAATTGTCGAACCGCCCGATCATGCTGCGCCAATCGTCATCGCCGCTGAGGTAGTTGCTCAAGCCCTGCCGGCTTCGTGTGCCAATATACTTCGACAGACCTGAGTGGCGCATGTCCGCGTCGAGCAGCACCACCTGCCGACCTTGCATTCCGAGAATTTTCGCCAGCGCGACCGCGGACACACTCTTGCCTTCAGCTGGTCTCGAGCTGGTCAGGAGCAACGTGCCCGGAATACCGCGATCACTCAGGAAGGTGAGACTGGTGTAGAAGCTGAAGTAAGCCTCAAACAGCTCGGAGCTACGTTCGCCAAGCGAACGAAGAATGTCGTCCGCCTCGACGCGAGGAATGACCCCAAGTAGCGGAGTCCCGAGACGACGCGGCACAATATCCGGATCGCGGATGCTCTCGTCGATTTGCTCGCGTACGAACACCACGCCTGCGGCAAGCGCTGCGCCTACTAGCAAGGCAAGCAAGAGATTGCGCACCAGACTTGGCCGGAAGGGTGCGTTCGGCACCTGGGCGGTGTCGACCACCGAGATGTTGTTTTCACCCACTCCAGCAACGCCAATCTCGCGGTAGCGCTGCAGCAGTGCGTTGTAGAGCTCGCGGTTGGTATCGACCTCGCGCTGCAGGATATTGTACTGCACGCTCGCCTCGCGTTGACCGACAAACTGTCCGCGCAGCTGATTGACCTGGGCGCGCAAACGGCTCTCGCGCTCCAAGGCTTCCTGGTAGGCGGCCTGTAGCCCGCTCCCGCCGCGCCGCTCGCCCCGGGAAATCTCCCCTTCGAGCCCCTGGATTTGCCCCGTCAGAGCGAGGACGGCGGGGTATTTTTCGCCAAATTGGGTCAGCAACTGTGCGCGCTGAGCCACCAGTTCGGCGCGCTTTTGTCGCAACGGCGCCAGTTCGGTGCTAGCTTGTTCATCCGCCGCGCTACCCGCTGTCCGCAAGGCCGCCTGCGCGGTGATCCGATCCGCGGTTGCTTTGCCCAGCTCGGTATTGAGCGCTTCCAGATCGGACGCGACCAGCGTCTGCGACACGGTTTGCTGGCTGCTGCCTTCGCCCACCGTGCGCTGGATCGGAAACAGATCCTCTCGCGCGGCATAGGCGATCAGCGACCGTTCGGATTCTTCGAGGCGCTTCTTGAGCTCAGCAAGGCGCTGTTCGAGAAACTGCCGCGCTTCGATGGTTGCGCCAAAGCGACGGTCGAGATTGGCATCGACGTAGCCATCGGCCCAGGCATTGGCGATCTTGGCTGCGAACGCCGGGCTCGGGCTCACGAAGGTGATGTCGACCAGGTTCGAGTTTTGAACCGGGTCGATCTGAATATTGTCGAGCAGCACCGCGGTGAGGATTGCCTCGGCCGTCCTTCCAGGCGGGACTTCGACGTCGTGGGCTTCGATAAAGGCCTTGTCCTGCGTCAGCTTGGTCGCGCGGACCACGCGCTCCGCCAGCGAGCGTGCTGTGAGCAGGGCGTATTGTGTCTCAAAATATTGCTGATCGCGCACGAAGTCGTCATCTTCAACGCCCTGGACGTTGGTCACATTTTCGTCCGCGCGGCTGATTTCAATGCGATTGGTTGCCCGGTATTCAGGTGTTGCGAGCAGCGTGAACAGCAAACCAAGCACGAGTGCGCCGGCCACAATTAGCGCGATCAGCAGCCGGTTGTTTTTGGCGACCTGCCAGTAATACTCCACCACAGGAATCGCCCGGTCTCGTAGGCGGAAGTCCAGTTCCGCCTGCGGCGCGGCAGGTTGGGCCTCGTAGGCGTTCATACAGCCATCTCCCTTTCCGGCCTCATCTGCCCAAGCGATCGATGAGAATAACGCCGGACGTTAGCAACGGCGCGACTCCAACTATGCCCGCCAGCAGACGCCGCCCCGGAGAGTCGCCGACCATGATGACATCGTTGGGGTAGATTTGCGGATCAGCGTAATTGCCGCGCGCGATCGCTTTCATGTCGTAGAGACCCACGTAGCGCTGCCCGTTGACCGTGCGGAAGACAATAACCTCGCTCAGCTTGGCACTCGAGCTGGTGCCGCCACCGGCGGCAACGGCGTCCATCAGCGTCATCGAGCCGATCGCCGGATATTGACCCGGTTTCTCAACTTCGCCGCCGACCGTGATTAGCTGCGCCGGACTCTCCAGAACCGCGACCGTCACATCGGGATTGCGCAGGAAATCGCCGCGTAGGCCATCCTCGATCTGTGTCGCCAGCTCGCCGGCCGTGAGGCCGTTCGCCTTGATCCGCCCGATCAGCGGAAAATCGAGTGTGCCGTCGACGTCGACATTGATCTCGCGGGCCAGCTCCGGAACCCCAAACACTTCGATCTTGAGCTTGTCGAGCGGCCGGAGAGCCGACGCGCCGGCAGGAATCGCGTAGTCGGCGGCGCCTGGCGGAGGAAGCGAATTGAGGCTGGTGAGCTCGATCGATGGATCCTCGCCGATCGGACCGGTGGCGCACGCGCCCAGAACGCACAGCATTCCGGCCATTGCGGCGGTTTTCCAGCTGCGCATGGCGCGCACCGTACGCGCATTTCTCAAGAAAGTGTCTCCCGCGGGATTATGCATATCTAAAAGGTCCCACCGCGATTGTCCGCGCTAACGAGCGCTAGTCTGATTCTGCTCCAACGTCGGCTGGAAGACCAACGCGAGCGCGATGGTCGCCAGTGACATGATCGCGGGGACCCGGAGCGGGTAATCCACGATGCTGGCAATGGCGAGGATGACGAGGATTGCAATCCCCAGCCATGCGGGACGTATGGTATCGCCGCCCTGTCGGCGCGTGCGCGCGAGCACGACCAGCCTGCGCACAATCAACACCGCCATCGCCAGTGCGAGGACAAGGCCGCCCACACCGCCTTCGATGATCCATTGCAGCCAGTCGTTGTGGGCGTTGTTGAGATAGGCCGGCTCGAGCAGCTCAACCCGCTCGCGCATACGGAAAGCGTACTCAAACGCGCCGAACCCGCTGCCCCATGGCTGGTAAGCTGACACCATCGCAAGGAGATCCGGCAGAATGCGCGCGCGATACTCTTCAAGCTGGCCATCGCCAAGGACGCGCGCGAGCGCAGGACTACGTCCCGCCGCGGCGAACAAGCCGAAAATGGCGACAGCTGGGGCCAGTAAGCAGGCAAACGTGACCCATCGCCCTGAGGGGGGGGGGTGCTGATGCGCGCTCGCGCGGGGGGTGGTAAGCAGCGCAATACCGCTCATCGCTAGCGCGGCGCAGAGACAGATCAACCCGGCGCGCGAAGGATTGGCCAAAATTGCGACGAACAGCACCGCAGCCGCGAGCAGCGGTACGATCCGGCGCGCGCGCGTGGCCTGGTGCCGTGCATGCCAGAGGTACAGCGCGATGAGCAGGGCACAGGATAGAAACACCGCGTGATGATTGCGGTTGGCAAATAACCCGACCGCGCTGCCGCGGTTGGTGATGTCGTAGAGAAAGTATCCGCTCGAGGCTCCCGAGAGCTGCTGCACGATCCCGAGCATCGCGCTCGCCACGGCCAGACCCACGATCCAGACCAGGATCTGCTCGCGCCGCCGCGCGCCGAGCTGGATAAACAGCAGCAGCGTCGCGAACGGCACGATGAGCGAGGCGAGCGCGTTGGCGGTCTTCATCGGTGATAGGGTGAGCGGACGCCAGGCGTCCCGCAATCCGGCCGCGATGTCCAGCTCCCGAACCACTGCCCGGTCAGGTAGGCTGCTCCACACCGGTGGCGGAAGCGGCACCAACTGCACCACCATCAGGAGCGCCAGTGCGCCGAGCAGGATAAACAGGGCGCGATAACCGCGCAGCGCATGGGCCTCGAGCGTCAGCAGGCCAGCCGCGGCCGCCAGACACGCGAGCGGGCGCAGGAGCACCAGGCTGGCGATGTCATGCCGCGATCCTCCGCCGAGCAGGAACGTCGCGATCAGGAATGCGACGAACAGGCCATAAGCCGGCAGTTTGGGGAGGACGCGCATCGCGGCTGCCTAGTGGGGCGGGGCGCCGCTCGCTGTCCAGCGCTGTTCGTGGAATTGGCTAAATGCCGAGCTAGGCGAGGAGCCAGCTGCGCCCGCCGGGCGAAGCTGAGCGTTGCGATTGCAGGATCGCCCGCTGGAGCACGTTCCATGACCCTGCATCATCCGCAAACCCCCACGCCATGCGCGATCTATACACGCAAGAGCACCGTCGCCGGACTGGAGCGCACTTTCACCACGCTCGACAATCAGCGGGCGGTCTGTTCCGCCTACATTGCAAGTCAACAGCACAAGGGCTGGGCCGAGCTTCCTGTGCGGTATGACGATGCCGGGCAGTCGGGGGGAACGATCGAACGCCCGGCGCTGCAGCGGCTTTTGCGCGATGTCGAGCAGGGGCGGGTCAAGATCATCGTCATCTACAAGGTCGACCGGCTGACGCGCAGTCTCGGCGATTTCGTGCGCATGATGGAGCTGTTCGAACGGTACGAGGTGTCGTTCGTCTCGGTGACGCAGGCGTTCGACACCTCCGACAGCATGGGCCGGCTGGTGCTCAACATTCTCCTGACCTTCGCCCAGTTCGAGCGCGAGATGCTCGCCGACCGGGTGCGTGACAAGATTGCCGCGATGCGCCGGCGAGGCCGGCACATCGGCGGCCCGCCGCCCTATGGCTACGACGTCGTCGCGGGCCGCCTGGTGGTGAACGAGGGTGAGGCACACAAGGTGCGCGCAATCTTCCAGCGCTATCGTGAGCTGGGCTCGTACCAGAAGGTGCGCGAGGAGCTGAAGGCCGAAGGCATGCTGACCAAGGTCTGGCGCACCCGTGGCGGCAAGCTGCGCGGTGGAACGCTGGTTAGCGACGGGATGATCTACAGCCTGCTGCGCAACCCGGTCTATGCCGGCAAGGTGGTCTACGATGGCGCCGTCTATCAGGGCGAGCACCAGGCAATCCTGAGCGAGGACACGTGGGCCGCGGTCTCGTTCCTGCGCGATGAGCGCGCGCGCCATCGTGCCCGGCTCGGTCCATCGCCCAACCTTCTGCTCGGGCTGCTGTTCGATTGTCATGGGAGGCGCATGGTAATGCGGATCGACCACAGCCGCGGCCGGCGCTTTCGCTACTACGGTTCGGACCGATCCGGCGGGGGAGGGGGCGCGGGTCCGCCCCGCCTGCGCACCCCGGCGGCGGAGCTGGAACAGCTGGTTCTCGCTGCGCTCCGGGATCTCTTGTGCGACGGGCAGCGGTTGCGCTCGGCGATGCGCACGCTCGGTCGCCATGGACTCGATATCGAACGGTTGCTGGCGAACGGCGAGCGCGTTTGCGCGCGGATCAACCGGGCCGATCTCGAACAAAAACGCGATCTGGTGGTCGCGTTGGTCGCGCGCGGGGAGCTGGCAAGCGATCTGGTGACGCTCCTGGTCCGCTGCGCCGAGATCGAACGCCTGCTCGCATGGGACGGTCGCGGCCGGTTTGAGGGGCGCCGCGCGAGCTGGACGACGCACGATCCGACGCTCGCGATCGAGCTTGGGGTTCGGGTGGTGTGCGGCCCGCGCGTGCTGGTCTTGCCCCTCGCGCCCGAACGTCCGGCCGCCCCTGAGCGGATCCGGCCAGAGCTGGTGCGGTTGATCCACCATGCGCGCGCTGCGCAGGCGATGGTGGATGTCGAGCGCCGCGTGCCGCTGGCGGAGTTGGCTCGGCGGTTCAACTGGCGGCCGGGTTTTTTCGCCCGCGTGCTGCGCTTGAACTATCTGGCGCCCGACATCATCGCCGCGATCCTCGATGGAACCCAGCCTGAGGGGCTGACGCGGCGCACGCTGATCCGCGGCCATTTGCCGATGGACTGGGCGCTTCAGCGCCAGTTGCTCGGGTTTCCGGCGCGAGCGGATCATCAGCGGGACTAGCGCGCCATTTGCCCGGTACCGCTGGCCCAAACCCGGCCATCGGGCGTCGCGATTGCGGGCAACTGTTCCAGTGTCGTCCCCCGGCTGGCGGCACGGCAGTTGCCCAACTGGAAGTCTCAATTGGGCCTACGACGCTAAGTGCCCGAGCGCACGCGCCGAGCAGCAAGATCAGTGGCAGTAACAGGCCTGGGCTGATCGCGCCCTTATAAGTCCCGAGCCCGTACTGGCGGAGGGACCGGTGGGGGCGGGGGCCTGCCAATTTAACATAAGATCACTTGCCATCCCCCACACCCTCGCCGCTAGCGCAGGTCGATCCGCCGCCGCGCTGCCTCCAGCACACCCGGCCCGAGCACCGGAAACGCCCCCACCAGCCGCCACCACGCCGCCGCCTGGTCGAAGCGCGCATCATACCGGTACATCGCCTCGCCCACGAACTTCCACATGTTCGCGCTGCTCATGAACGGCGCCCGGCCCTTGAGCAGGCGTTTGATCACCGTCCATTGGCCCTCGATCGGCGCCGTGCTGTCCCCATCGTGGTTGACCCACAACTTGGACGTGTGGTTGACCCGGCTGTGGGCAAAGCCAAGCTTGCCCACCCCGTTGTACCCCGCCCAGCCGTCGGTCACGATGGTCGAACCGGGCGCGACCTGCCGCACGATCACCGGGAGCAAGGTCGCGGCCTTGCGGTTGGGGATGATCCGCAGGACACAGCGCTCGCCGTCGGTCAGCCCCAGCACCACCACCCGCTCGCTCGCGCGCGCCAGACGCAGCAGGCACTCGTCGATGTACACCCGCATGCCTGGCCCGCCCAGCGGCCGCGCGATCAGCGACAGCGCGATATGGGTCCGCAGACCGTCGGCAAGGCGGTCGGCGGCGCCCTGCGATAACCCCAGCAGGCGCCGCAGCGAATTGTGCGACAGCCCGGTCACCGAATCGGCGTAGAGCAGCAGCGCATAGAGCCATGGGCGCACCCGCGCATTCGATCGTGCGAGGATCGTGCCCCCGATCGCGCTCAGATAGCGGCCGCAGCACACGCTGGTGAAGCCAGGCCCTGTCTTAAATGGCCGGAACCGTGTCGGCGCGCCGCACTCCGGACAGCGCGGGTGCCATCCGTGCCGCGTATAGAAGACATACGCGAGCGCGGCCGCTTCATCAGGAAAGCACCGCAGAAACGTGCTTACGTCGAGGGAACGCGGGATTGGGCGGGGCTTTTTCATTGTACTTCACCCGGTCCAGACTGGTCATGAACAGCGGGAACAGCATCGCCTTGTCGTGGGCGAAGTTGTACCGCAAGACGAACTCGGCGAGATAGTCCTGCAGATACGATCGGCGGACCGACACAGGCCATCGGCTCATGTTGTAACGCAGATACGTAGCAAGCCGAATGCCGTTCGCCGCCGCGCGCCAGCGCGCCGGGTCATCGTTGCGAGTGGCCGCCGTCAGATGCTCGAGGCGGTAGCCCTGGACGGCGAGGAGCGGGTCGCGCGGCCGGACATCGTAAACCGACAGCGTCCGCGGAACCCCCAGCGCGTCCAGGATGCGCCTGGCATCGGCGGGATGGCGCCGGGGCATGACGTAGGCGAAGGCATTGCGATCGGTGGCGATCGCCAGCACGCTGACCGGTACCGTGTGCCGACCACGGGCGGTCTGGACGTTCTTGATCTTCAGGGTTTTGACAAACACGGCCTGGCCGCGGAGCGTCTTGCTCCCTTGCGCGCAGATGCAGGCAAACTGTTCGCGCAACTTGCGCAAAATGTGCCACGCGGTGTTGTCGGACACATCGAGGTGGCGGGCGAGGAAGGTGACCCGCGGACTGGCGCTCAAGGACAGCGTCAGCATCAGCGTGTAGAACCAGTACCAGTGAGGCAGCCGGCATTTGTGCAGCATCGTCCCGCGCGTGGCGCTGAGCGTGGTCTTGCAACACGCCGAGTAAAACATGGTCGTGGTCAGTTGCGGGATCCAGCGCGTTGGCTGCCCGCACAACCGGCATCGCAATCGGTGGCCACCGCGCGCCCAGAACAGGAAGTTGAGGCACGCCCGATCGTCTGGGAAATATTTGAGGAAGCCCTCAAGGCTGATGCCGCGGGCCTTGTGTCCCGGCAATCCCGCGCCGAGAAGGTCGGATCGGACGGCGGCGGATGCTTCCAGTTCCTCCAACACGGCAAATCTCCCGGCGCTCGACGCGCCCGCCTGGTGTGCTTGTCTATCGCCAAGAGATGATCGACCAGGAAGGCGAGCGGGCGGCGCATACCACCAACCGACTGGTGCGGGCGAGAGGTCGCGCGCTCCGCGCGTCGCTCCGGGCGAACCGGGCGAACCGGGCCAGCCAGTCATTGCACCAACGACGAACGCTCATCGCACTGGCCATCGCCTGTGGCGCTGTTCGCCGCCCGGGCTGTGGGGACCGGCGCATGCTTGGGCACCTCGACCGGGTCCCGAAGGCGGGTGGATAGCGCCAACGGGTTCCCTCCGGGCTGGCGTTATGGCACCGCTCGCCCAATGCGCGGCATCGACAAAACCGAACTCGAAGTGCTCCTGGTGGCGCTCCTCGCGGTGCCGGCAACCGCCTATTACGCGCTGCGGGCTGTCGCGGCTGTGCTGTCCGGCTAGATTGGCAGGATCGATTTACGCGGCAGCAAGCTGCAGCCTTCGCTCAGAAGCGTATTTTATCCGCGAACCGCTTGCCGCGATAGGTGCGCGCAAACGCAAGCCCATCCGCCGCCCATTTGTCGCCCGGCCAAGACGTGTCGACCCCTTGAACGCTATCGCGAGGTGGTGGACCATCGACTGCCATGATTGCAATCCAGCATTCCACCGTGATCGCGGCATGGAATTCCTGCGCGAACTGGACGCTCGACTAGCCGCGGCAGGCCACCTGTGCGGAGCCGAGCCGGGACTCGCCGATGCAGCCATCATGCCGTTCGTTCGCCAGTTTGCGGCGGTCGACCGCGAATGGTTCTCCGACCAGGCTTTGCAGCGCCTGCATGCGTGGCTCGAGAGCCATATTGCCTCACCGTTGTTTCACTCGGTCATGGTGCGGTCGGAGCCATGGTCGTCGGACGAGAAGGGGCGGCCAGGATGAGCGTTGCCTTCCGCCGTGACAGCGACGAAGAGCACGTGGAGCCGAAGTTTGAGCTGCCGCTCCCAGCCGGTCCAAAACTGGTGACCGCACGCGGCCTGGAGCTGATCGAAGACACCCATCCGTGCTTTTCAACAAGACCTTGCGACTGCGACCGAAGAAGCGGCGATCGCCGGGATCAAGCGCGACCTACGCTATTGGCAATCGCGGCGGATTACGGCGGAAGTTCCGCCCCCGGCTGACGGCGCGAAAGTCGAATTCGGCGTCACCGCTCACTTGCTGCTGAACGGCAAGCCCAAATGCTTCCGGATCGTGGGAGACGATGAGGCGTACCCCGCGTTCGGGATGATCTCCTTCAAGGCGCCGTTGGCGCAAGCGATCCTGGGAGCGGCGGCGGGAGACGTTCTTCCGTTCGGCGATACAGAAGAAGCGATCCATGTTGTCGCTATCGAACTTCCTCCCACGCGGGCCGGTTAGCGGCAGGTCCAAAAATGGCCCAGGAGACCACCGGCTGTAGGACTGAGTGGTCGCACAGGGCAACGGTCCGCTTATAGCGTTATCGATCGCAGCTTAACCAGGCAAAGCCGATTTCCCGGTCAACGCTTGACGCAATCAGCGGTCGCTGGAACGACATTCACAATGATCGAACGCAGTTTCCGCCGGTATTACGGCCCGTCACGTCGACACAGCCGCGCTTGTGTCGAAATGAGCTTCCCCCTCGAGCATGAAACTCGGCGCCTGACGGCGCTTGAACCGGTGTTGGCTAGTTTCGGGTTTAAGCTCGGAGAGTTCCTTCCTGAAACTTTGCTCCCGTTGGAGGCGGCCGTCTGTCATCTAGCACGCGCGATGTTGGCCAATGCAGCCCTCGCGCTGCCTACTCCGTGGTGGAACAGACATGGACGTGAAGAGGACAGTGGCTGGGTAGCGATCAGCCATCCATACCCCGAAGTCGCCATGCTAGCCCTTGATGGCGCGCTCGATCTCGTACGATTGAAGGGGCAAGTCCCAGACGCCACCGCCAACAAACTGCGCCGGCTGTCTCAATGGCTGGCGACCGTGATGAAGTCCGGATTCCTGCTTCAAGCCGCGGCGGATGCCTTCGGCCTCGACGTTGTTCATCTAAACGCAGAATCACACGTTTATCAGATTGGGCAGGGTGCGCGTGGTTTCCACTTCGAGCAAGCATCGAACGAACGCGACGCGCTGACCGGTGCAATCGTTGCCAGGAACAAGCGACTGACCACGCTCACCCTGCGCAAGTTCGGCTTTCCTGTGCCACGCGGCGAGCTGGTGAGCGACGAGCGGCAGGCAGGCGCCGCCATCACCCGGATTGGGTTTCCGTGCGTCGTCAAACCTGTTTCAATGGACAAGGGCACCGGCGTCGCGACCTCGTTGAAGACGGAAGCTCAGGTCATCGCAGCAGTGGCTCACGCCAAGAGGCTTTCCTCAAAAGCGGTGCTGATCGAGAACCACATAGAAGGCGTCGACCATCGCATGATGGTCGCAGGCGGAGAGCTTCTGTGGGCTTACCGAAAGGATCCAGCCAGTCTCTATGGCGACGGTAAGGCAACTGTCGCTCAACTCATCGAACGCGAAAACCGCAATCGGGCGGAGATCCGCAGCGGTAGCGAAGTCTATCGCTACCCCATCATCACGGACGACGCTTTCGAGCACTTCTTGACCGGCCGCTACGGCATAGGTTCCGAAACCGTGTTGCCGGCCGGAACCGGGATCGAGGTTGCGCCGCAAGCCAATATCGCCCGAGGCGGGCTTCTCAAAGACGTCACCGGTTCAGTGCACCCCGACAACCGAATGCTTGCAATCCGGACCGCACGGCTGCTCCGTTTGCACACGGCGGGGATCGATTTCATGACTCCGGATATCTCGCGCTCGTGGAAGGAAATCGATTGTGCGATCATAGAGATCAACGGCGCGCCAGGAATTTCGGGAATGGGAGACGCCAGTCTGCTGTTGCGCACATCGTTTCCGAACCGCCTGACGGGACGGATTCCGACCGTCGTCGTCATTGGGGACATGGATTTCCGTACCCGCTCCGCCGAGGTGGTTCGTGCAGCATTTATTGCGCATGGACTTTGCCTCCGCGTTGCCGATTACGGAGTCGGGTCCGGAAAAGCCGACGGCCAGCATTTCCCGTTAGCTCAGACGGTTGAAACCTTGTTGCTCGATCCCGAAGCGGAGGCAGCGCTGATCGCGTGCGGTCCGGGCGAGGTCGAGCGATGGGGCCTGCCGGTCCGGCACTGCCCCCTCCTGATTGTACAGGGCGATGCTCCGCCAGAATGGCTTGCTCGCCGGGCGGGAGCGGTGCTTGCGGCAGGGGTATCACGGGCCGAGATTGAGAACGCGGTAACCAGTCTCGCTCGCCGCTATGTTGATCCCGCAGAAGGCGGCCCTCGGCCAGTGCTCGAGCCACTTGGACCGTACCGGGAAAACGAGTACCGGCTCAGGGTGTGGCGGGTGCGTTCCGCGCCCAAGGCTTGGTTCTGGGGCCAAGTCGGACTCAAAGCGCCAAATCCCGACGGGCTGATCACACAGGACGATTTACTCGCCGCGGTCTGTGCTCTCGCGAATGACGCGCTTCGGGGCACGGTCGAGTTGCCCGGGACCTTTGCTTACGAGGAGCTCACTGGCAGCTGGTTCAGGATGACCTTCGAGGCTGCAATTTCCCTGCCGGAAGAGGCAAGCGAAGCGGCACGCGCGGCCCTGCTTACCGCCACAGAACGGGTAAACGGGATCGCTGCAGCAAAGGGAGTCGACGAAAACCTAAGTGAGCCAAACAGGCGAAACACTCTTAATTAGATGTAGGGACATTGCCCGCCGAGCGCGAATACAGAAGCTCGCATCGTCCACGCCAACGTCCACAACCACTTCAACCAAGAGCGTCATCTCGTCGATCGTCAGACATTCAAGAAACGACGCTCGGCGGCCTTCCGAGTGGCAAACCCTCATGATCTGATCGCGCGCTATAGTGGCGATAGCTGACCGGAGACGAGTTGCGGTTAGACTGACAGTACCGTCCGTAGCACCTCGACGAGGGTTGTCACTCGGAAGCCTGTGCTATCTAAGAAATTTTGCAGCATGGCTGCGAATCAGGGGGCCGTGCGCGCGCGGCGATAATAATCAGGGGAGCCTAATGGGTCTGCAGCGCCTTATGCGCCAGCATTTGCTGGCCAGCACTTGTAGCTTTGCCGCAATTGCGGTTCTGAGCGCCGCACCGGCGAACGCGCAGGACAAGGCGCCGGATGCCACGACCTACCAGCCCTTCGGCGAAGTCGTCGCGCAAGCCGGATCGGACGAATCCGGCGTTTCGCTCGAAGGCTGGTCCCCGATCGTCCAGGGCGACGACGCGCTGCTGTTCCTCGACGGCCGCATCGGCGTGACGGACGATACCGACGGCTACACCAACCTTGGGCTCGGCGTGCGCGCGATCGTCGGCGATTCGGTGGTCCTCGGCGGTTACGGCTATTTCGACTACACCCGCGACAAGTCGAACCGCGATTTCTACGGCGCGACCTTCGGTGCGGAGCTGATGACCCCGCGGTTCGAGCTGCGCGCGAACTATTATCTGCCGACTTCCGACGACAAGTACCTGGGCACCGAGGTCGCGTCGACTGGTGCGCTGGTGATCGACGGCAACGAGCTGCTCGAGCGCCGCGACACGATGTCGTTCGATCTCACGAGCATGAAGGGCATCGACGGCGAAGTCGGCGTCAAGCTGTTCGCCGCCGATGACGGCAGCCAGGATTTCCGCCTCTACGGCGGGGGCTATCATTACTGGGATCGGCTGGTCGACGATTTCGACGGCGGTTACGGCGAAGCCGAATACCGGCTCAACGGCGTGCTGGGCGAGGGTTCGTTCCTGTCGCTCGCCGGACGGGTGAGCGACGACAACCAGCGCGGCACCGATGTCTCCGGCCAGGTTCGCCTGCGGCTCTCGTTCGGCAAGCCGCGAGGTGCCGCCGCCAACCTGACCGACGTCGAAAGCCGCATGACCGAGCGCGTGCGCCGTCGCGGGCCGATCATGGTGCAGACCCGCGCCACCCCCGGCACGCGCGACTTCGGTGTGCTCAACGATCTCACCGGCCAGCAATTCGGACAGTTCTTCTTCGCCGATGGCGCGAATTCCGCTGGGGCGGGCGATCCCGACGACGCGACCACGCTGGGCGATGCCGCGGCGCGGGCCGGGGCCGGTGATACGATCGTCGCCGAAGGTGGCCACGGCACAATCGCGACCACGGGTGTGACTCTTGCCGATGGCGCCAGCCTTGTGGGCGGCGGGGCGACCACGCTGCAGGTCCGCACCGAGCACGGCGGGGTTCGCCCGTACACGCTCGGCATCGCCGCAGGCACGATCGCCAATAGCGACGATGCTGCCGACACGCTGACGCTCGGCGACGGCAACCTCGTAGCCGGCCTGAGCCTGGTCGGCGGCGCCAACGCCATCGTCGGCGAGGGGATTTCCGGCGCTACGATCCGCGACGTCACCATCTCGGACGTTGCCCAGAGTGGCATCGCACTGACCGACGCCGGACTAGTGTCTGTTACCGGCAGCGAGATCAGCAGCGGCGCATCCGGCGCGCTCGCGATCGGCGGGGCGAGCACGGTCGCGTTGAGCGGTCTCCAGCTCTCCAGCACCGGCGGGACCGTTCTGTCGCTCGACGGCAGCGGCGCGGATCTAATCGTGACGCAATTCAGCGATCTCACAGTCCTCGGCGACAACGGCGAGACCGGCGGCGTGCGCGTTACCGACGCGACGTTCGACGCAGACCCGACCACTTCGGCGATTGAGAACGTCGACGGTGGCGACCTCTCGGTCGGTGCCACGGGCCGTGTGGGCGGCGACGGGTTGGCGCTCGATGGTGTGCTTGGCGGGATCGAATTCGGCGACGTCGACGTGTTCACCGATGGCGGCACCGGCCTCTATATTCGCGATGGCGAGGGGAAAGCGGGCAGCTTCTTCTTCGGCAACACCTCCGGCACCATCGACGCCAACGGCGGCGCGGCGGCGGATATCGATCCGGTAACCGTCGCCTCCACGTTCGATGCGATCACTTCGACCGGCAGTCCCGGCGCGGGCCTGCTGTTCGACACCGTCGCCGGAAGCTTCACCGTCACCGGGCCGACCACTGTCACCAGTCCGGCGACCGACGGCATCGTCATCCGTAACTCGACCGCCGACTTCAACTTCGGCGCGACCAAGATCATCGGCTTCTCGGACACCGGCGTCGATCTCACCGGCGCCCAGGGCGACGCTAAGTTCGCCTCGCTAGACATCGTGGGCGACGGCTCGGCCGGCTCGAAGGGCATCGACCTCTCGGGTTCGAGCAACACTGGCGGCTTCCTCGGCACCACCGGCTCAAGCAGCGTCTCCGGCGTGGATATCGGCATCGACCTGTCCGGCGCCGAACTCACCGGCACGTTCCAGTTCGGCGACGGCTCGGACACCGATGCCAACGGCGCGGCCTCGTCGATCGACGCCGACACGCCGATCGTCGCCACCGATCTCGGCACCACCGGAACTTACAACATTCTCGATGCCGAGCTCACTGGTGACATCACCGGCCTCGCCGGCGACCAGATCACCGTGTTCTTCGTTGACAGCACCGCGGGCGCGGGCAGCGCGAGCGATCCCGGAACCCTGGCGCAGGCGGAAGCGTCCGGCGCCGACATCATCATCCTGGTGAATGACGGGCTGGGTGACCTCGACGCAGCGGGTTCAGGCGCGGACGATACTTTGGTGCTTCTCGCGGGGCAGCACCTGACCGGCTTCTACGGGCAGGATGCGTTCACTTACAACCAGGGCGGCCCGCAGGATAACCTGCTGGTCCACGGTCTTGCCGCTGGCATAGAGGTGACGGTCGACGATCCGACCGGCAATGGTGCCGCCACGCTCGTCTCGAGCACCGACGATGCGGTAACCGCCGGCGGCGGCACGCGGATCGATCACGTCGTTATCGGCGATTCCGCGGAATTCGGAGTGAGAGTCGGCGGAGTGGCCGGCACGGTCCAGATCGGTGACAGCGATATCGAATCGCTCGCCATCGTAGGCGGATCGTCGGTGGTTTCGCTGACCAATACCGACATCACCGCGGTCGATAACAGGGCCCTGGAAGTCAGCGGCGGCCATACCGGCAGTCTCACCGTGGACAGCAACTCCTCGATCGGGAGCACCGGCGGCGGCTACAGCGTTCATTTCGCCGACGCGGGTGGAACCTACTCAATCGATGCGCCGATCACGCTGGCCGGCGGTGGCATGGTGATCAATCCGTCGCCCGGCACGTTCGACTTCAACGGGGCCCTCACGATCACCGGCGCGTCCGTCGATTCGCTGCTGATCTATGGCGCCAACGGCGGAATCAATTTCGGCACGGTCGATATCGTCTCGCCGGGCGGATCGGGGATCTGGATCGAGGCCACGACCGCCGACGTCACTTTTGCCGACGCCAGCGTGGGCGATTCAGCGACCACTGGCGGCTACGGCGTCAGCATCGATAGCCAAACGGCGACGAGCACGATCAGCTTCGCTAACCTCGATCTGACGCGCGATGAGGCGAACGTCGATGCATTCGTCGTAACCGACTCACTCGGTACGATCGCCGTCACCGCGGGCAGCTTCAGCAACACCGGCGCGAGCGACCTGTTCGATCTCGACCGCGGCAGTGCGACCGTGTCCATCGGCGCGACGCTGGCGGATAGTAACGCCAGCGGTAACGGCATCAGCATCGACGGCGTGACCGGCGGCTCGATCACCTTCACCGGCAATTACACGAAGACCGGGGGGGGCAAGGCGATCTCGATCGGCGAGACGGCCGATAATACCGGCGGCGCGATCGCGTTCGGCGGCGATATCGACTCGACCGGCGCGGGTATCGTCATCGCCGGGACCAATTCGCTCGCGTTCAACGGCAGCGTAGGACTGACCTCGCTCCTGGGTAATGGGGTCGACGTGTCTGGCGCCAATGGCACGATCAGCTTTGCCGATCTCGACATCGCGCTGGGCGCCGACAACATCGTCGGCATCGACTTGAATGGCGCAAGTTTCACTGGCGCGTTCACCGCCATCGATTTCGATCTCACCTCGACAAGCTCGAGCGGAACCACTGGCGTCGACCTGCGCAACGCCGTGGGCACGGTTCGTCTTGGGGACACGGTTGCAAGCAGCGGGGCAAGCGCGAGTATTGCGGGCGTCGTCACCGGGGTGCAGATCGACAACACCAGCGACGTCACCTTCACCTTCGGAGATGGCGAGAACACGGCGGATGTCGCCTCGGTGATCGATGTTCTGGGCACTGCCATCGACTTCGGCGACAACGACGGCTCGGTAGGCTCGTTCAACTTCATCGACGTAGACTGGAGTCAGGCGAGCAACAGCCTGAGCTACCAGAACCTGTTGAGCAATTTTACGATCTACTACGTCGACGCCCAGGGTGACGGGAACGGTAGCGCCGCCGATCCCGGCAATTTCGCCGATGCGGCGATGCTCGATCCCGATGTTATCATCCTCGTCAATCAGAACGCGTCGGGCATCGACTCGATCGATCTCGCGGGTATTGCCCAGGGCAGCGCCGGCGCCTTCGAGATGCAGGACGGGCAGGGCCTGTTCAGCTTCAACGGTGGGGACCCGCTCGACCTCGCACACTACGGCTACTCGATGGGCGGCGCGCCCTCGAACTTCCAGTTCACCGCGATCTCGACCATCGACACGACGGTCGTGAATCCAGGCCTAGGCGCCGGCGCGCCGATCCTGACCAGCACAGCCAACGCGCCGGTTCTCACGCTTGCCGACGGCGGCCACTTCACCCTTGGCGGTGTCGTGATCGAAACCGCCCTGAACGCTGCAGTTCAAGGCAACGCCGTCGCCAGCCTGCGGGTCGAAGACAGCGACCTGAGCGGCCTCACCGGGTTGAGCCTGAGGCTGCAAGACAACGCGGCAGCGACCACCGGCCAGTATGTCATCCGCGATTCAGTCCTCACCGGGCAGGATGTCGCTTTCTGGCTCTCTGCGGGAACCGGCGACTCCTACAATCTCACTATCAGCGGATCGAACATCTCGGCCGCTAGTTACGCAGCGATGGACATTTCCGCCTCGGATGGCGGCATCGGGCGCGTTGCGTTTTCGAATATCGAAGCCGGGGGCGGCGCGCCCTCCGGCATACGGCTGCTTTCCAACCACGGCACGCTTACGATCAGCGAGTTCGACGACATCACCGTGTCCGCAGCCAGTTCGGTCGCGATAGAGATTGCCGGGAACGGGCCGTTGGTGTTCGACGCCGATCCTGACACCGTGCCCATCGAAACGGTCGTCGCCGGAAACGTCCATATCGGCACGAGCGACGCGCCGATTTCGGGCAGGGGCCTGTACATGTACAGCCTGTCCGGGGCGCTGACGATCCAGGACCTTCAGTCGCATACCCTGGGCACCGCCCTCTTTGTCGACAATTCGCCGGCCCCGTCGCTGGAGTTCGCGTTCGCGACGCTGGGCGGCGACATCAGCGCGACGGCTGCCTCCTCGCTTGTCGGCGGCATTGAACTGCGGGACATCAATGCTGACATCGTGCTCGACACCGTAGCGATCACCGGCTTCCCGACCGGCGTGAATTTGGATTCCGTCACCGGCGTGGGAACGGACGACAATGCGCTGACGATCGGCACACTCACTCTCGATGGGTCGACCGGCGATGCGCTTTCGCTAGTCGATGTGGCCGGTGGAGTGACGATCACCGGCGGAGCCATCGGCGCGAACGACGATCCCACCGGGCGTCGGGTCTTCATCAGCGGCGGCGCGGGTGAAATCGCCATCGGCGCGGACATCACAAGGACAAGCCTGGGCCAGTTCGTTCGCGTGAGCGACCGCACCGGCGGATCGGTGACCTTCTCCGGCGCGCTTTCGTCCAGCAGCGGCATCCTCGTCAGCGACAACACGGGGGGCTCTGTGAGTTTCACCGGCCCGGTGACGCTCTCGACCGGCGGCGCCAACGCCATCGAGCTTACCAACAACACCGGCGTGGCGGTCAACTTCTCCGGCGGTCTGGTCGTGAATACCACCAGTGGACGCGGCATCCAGGCGACCGGGGGCGGCACGCTGTCCGTCACCGACAGCGCCCTCCTTACCAACAGCATCACCACCACCGGCGGCCGGGCGATAAACCTCGATACGATCACTATTGGCGATGCGGGGGTGACGCTCGACACCGTCAACGTCACCGCCGGGCAGTATGGCTTGTATTTCAACCATGTCGGCCAGACCGCCTCCTCGACCGGCATCGACATTCTCGACGGCTCGATCGCTGTCAGCCAGGCGGGTGGGCACGCGGTGCACATCGAACAGAGCTACGCCGACGTCTACATCGGCGCCGATCTATCGGCAGCAAGCACGGCTGCGAACTCGGTGTGGGTGATCGACGGCGGCCGGAGCGGCGGGCAGGCGATCGAGTTCGCCGGGTCGATCGATGATGATGCCGGTGGCGTCTACCTGGATAACAACGATCAAGGCGGCCTAGCGATGATCATGTTCTCGGGCACGGTCGACATCGATACCGGGTCCGGCGCGAGCTCCGGTTTCTACGCGGGCAATGGCGGCAACGTCTCAGTCACTGGACAGATGAGCGTCGATACGGTCGGCTCGACCAAGGGCATCCAGCTGCAGGACAACACAGGGAGCACGCTCACCTTCAACTCCTCGGGCACCGGCCTTGATATCAACACTGCCGGCGGCACCGGCTTGCTCTACACCGGTGGCGGCACGCTGGCGGTGCTCGGTTCGGGCAACACGATCG
>CAYNXB010000051.1:0-15291 GCA_964401045.1 uncultured Sphingomonadaceae bacterium
CGGCTCAGCACGCCAGTCAGGATCTGCACGATCAGCAGGATCAGCGTGACCGGGAGCGCGATGGCTGCGGCGGTGACGAACATGTCCGTGCCGAACCCCACGATCTGCTCGAGGCGCGCGGCGCCGAGCCAGGTCTCGCCCGGCGGGAACACGCGGTAGCTTTCGATCACCAGTGTCAGGAATTGCAGATGCGCGCCGACCGCGAGGAAGATCAGCACCAGCACGATCGAGAAGAATTGCCCGAGCGCGGTCGATTGCTCGCCGGACTGCGGATCGGTGGCGGTCGCCATGCTCAGGCCCATGGTGCCGCTGATCACCTCCGCGGCGATCAGGGGCGCGGCAAACACCACTTGCAGCACGAAGCCCAGCGCGAGCCCGACCAGCGCCTCGCCGGCCAGGATCACGATGCCATCGAGCGAGACGATCTGCGGTGGCGGCTGCAGCGGGGTCCACGCGCACACCAGCACCGCAATCGCGCCGGTGAGGCCGACGCGCAGCTGGACCGGCACGTTGGCAGCGCCGAAAAACGGAGCGGCCAGCAGGGCGGCACCGATCCGGGTCATGGCGAACAGCAGCCGCCACAACTCCCCTTCGACCGGGCCGAAACCGAAATCGAGACCGATCATCCGCCGATCCGGGCGATCTCGGCGAAGATGTCCTGCGTGAAGTCGCCGACAACCGCCATCATCGAGGCGCCGAGGACGACCAGCACAAGCGCGATCACCGCAAGCTTGGGGACGAAGGTAAGGGTCTGTTCGTTGACCGAGGTGGCGGCCTGGATCACGCCGATCACCAAGCCGACGACAAGGCTCGCGAGCAGCACCGGGGCGGCGACAAGCGCCGTGATCCACAGCATCCGGTCCGTGAGCGAGAGAAGGAGCGGTAGTTCGTCCATGGCGCTATCCGAAGCTGGAGGCGAGCGAGCCCATCAGCAGCGCCCATCCGTCCACCAGGACGAACAGCAGCAGCTTGAAGGGCAGCGATATGATGGTCGGCGACATCATCATCATGCCGAGCGACATCAGCACGCTCGAGATGACGAGATCGATCACCAGGAACGGCAGGAACAGCATGAAGCCGATCTGGAACGCGGTCTTGAGCTCGCTGGTGGCGAACGCGGGCAGCAGGATCGAGAACGGCACATCCTTGGCGGTTTCGAACTTGGGCGCGTTGGCCATTCCCGCGAACATCGCCAGGTCGTGCTTGCGGGTCTGCCGGATCATGAACCCGTGCATCTCCTCGCCGGCGGCGACGATCGCCTGCTCGGCATTCATCGTGCCGGCGGCGTAAGGCGCGATGGCCCGGGTGTTGATCGTCTCGAGCGTCGGCGCCATCACGAACAGCGACAGGAACAGCGACAGGCCGATCAGCACCTGGTTCGGTGGCGACTGCTGCAGCCCAAGCGCGTGGCGCAGGATCGACAGCACCACCAGAATCCGGGTGAAGCTGGTCATCATCAGCAGCAGACCCGGCAGGATCGTGAGCAGCCCCATGATGAGCAGGAGCTGCAACGACAGGCTGAGGCCCGAACCCTGCGCGCCGCCCATGTTTGTAAAGGCACGGTCGAGCGCGCCGGAGACAGCGGTTTCCGCCCCGGGCGCGACCGACTGGGCGTAGGCGGTCGCCGGGAACAGCACCATCGCGACGGCAAGGATGGCGAGGATGCGCTTCACGAGCGATCCCCTTCGATCAGCCCGCGCGCGGGCGCTTCGGCGAGGCGAGAAAGGCCCTGCCGCGACACCGATACCAGGATCTCGCGGCCATGGAATTCGAGCACCGCGAGCTTGAGCGTGGGCGAGAGCATGGTCGTTTCGATCACCTTGACTGCCTTGCCGCCCTCGGTGGCCCCGCCGAGGCGGGCCTGCATCTTTTGCGCCAGCTTCAGGCTGCCCCAGGCCAGGAGCCCGATCAGCGGCAGCAGGATCAGCAGCTTGACGATATAGAAGAACATCAGGCGGCCATCCCCATCGGAGCCTTCGGTCCGTTGGCGAGTTCGACGATGCGCATGCCGAACCGGCCGCCTTCGGAGACGATCTCGGCACGGGCGATCGACTTGCCGTTCACGAGCACGTCGAGCGGCTCGTCGATCAGCCGGTCGAGGACGACCACGCTGTCCTCTGCGAGCGCCATGATGTCCTTGAGCCGCATGCTGGTGCGACCAAGCTCGACCGAGAGGCGGACGTCGACGTCGCCGAGCAGGCCAAAGCTGTCATTTCCAAAAGACACTTCAATTCTCCTTTTTCAAACTGATGCGGGTGAGTTGCAGCGCGGTGCGATCGTCCATCGATCCGACCGAGCCGTGGCCGATCACGTGGTCGCCCACCATGAGCGGGACGCTGCGCGCCACCGCGACAGGAATGACCGTTCCAGGTGCTAGATTTGCGAGCGCGGAAACCGGCATCGCCATGTCGATAAGGATCGCCCGCAGTGGCAGCGGAATGCCGGCGAACGGCTCCGCGTTGGGCGCGACCACGCCGCCCTTCTGCACGCCGGGACCGGCATCGCCGCGCCCCGCGAACAGCGTCGCCAGCGAAGCGCCGGGAAAGGTGAGCGTGAGTTCGTGGTGCGGCGAGGAGGCGATAGCGATCCGCACATTCAGCACGGTGCGCTTAAGGCCGGAGAACGGCAGCGCGGCTTCCGGCGTGATGCCATTCTTGCGCACTTTGACCGCGTCCGCGCCGGGCATCTCAAAGGCATCCGCCAGCGCGGCGGTCAGCAGCTTCTCGAACCGTTCGAACATCAGCTGCGCCGAAACCGGCAGCTTGCCGCCGGTGACTTCGCAGTTCTTGCCGTCGCCGCCGAGGGCGACATCGACCATCGCCAGCGCCGCGCCTTGCGGTAGCGACGCGTAAAAACCCGTCTCGGCAATCCCGGCGGAAAACGTGGTGTTGAACACCGGCTCGCCGCGCCGCTCGTTGACGTTCGCCGGCACCTCGGCAGGCTCGGCCACCGAAACGTCGATCGCCGCGCCCTGGAACGCCCGCGCCAGCTTGTCCGTGAGGAACTCGGCGAAGCGTTCGCCGAACTGCCCCAGCTCGGCGAGCGGATTGGCCGTCTGGCGCGGCCCGCGCGTCAGCTCGGCGCAATGCTGCGCCGCGAGCCTTTCGGCAATAAAGGTACCTTCCGGCCTCATTGGATGAGCAGGCTCCGGAAGTAGACCGCATCGATGCCGCCGAAGCCTTCTTCTTCGGTCAGCACTTCATTCATGCCCTTGGCGAGCCGCCTCTGCAGGTCCTCCTTGCCTTCAGGCGTGAGGACTTCCTCTTCCGGCGTGTCGGCCAGCTCGACCAGCACGCGCGAGCGCAGCGCCAGCTCATGCTTCTTGAGCCACATCAGTACGCGGCCGTCATAGTGCGTCGCAGCGGCAATGCTGACCTGGATCAGGCCGGCGGAATTCTTCAGGTTGGAGGTGAATTCCTCGGTGAACAGGAAGTAGGCGGTGCGGTACTTGCTGCCGCCCCCGCCCAAAACGTCCGCCGATTCCCCGCCCTCGCCCTCGCCCTCGGCGGCAGGCGGAGCGTAAGGGTCTTCCTCACCCTTTAGAACCAGCTGGGGAACGTTGGCGTTCTTGGCGCCGGGGCCCTTCTCGGCCAGGCCGCCGGAGACGTAGGCATAGGCCCCGCCCCCACCGGCTCCGAGCATCGCGAGCAGGACGACGGCCTTCATCAGCCGCCCCTTGCCCTTCTTCTTGGCCGGCGTCGCTTCACCCTCAATTGCTTCTTCTTCGTTCATCGTGCTCGATCCCGGTTTTCGTGAGTGGCGTCAGGCGAAGATGCCGCGCGAGCCGTGATCGGCGTCGGCGGTTTCGCGACGAGAGGGGTTGGCGGCGATGCCGCCGCGGTCGTGGCGCTCGCCGCGCGGCTGGTTGCCACGTTCGCCCGTTTCACCGGCCGAGGCGCGAAGCGTACCGTTCTGGCCGGCGTCGCCACGGCGGTCGCCCTGCGGCTGGGTGTCGGCATTCATGCTGCCGTCCGGCGCGATCGCGGCATTGACCGCACGCGTGAAGCCCGGATCGCTATTGGTGAGCGAGACCGTGAGATTGCCGTTGTCGTGCGCGAAATGCATCGACACCTGGCCGAAGTCGGCGTGCATCACCGTGAGGCTGGCGGTGTTCGATCGGGCATTGTCGCGCGCCTCGACAAGCCGATCGACCAGCGCGGTGAGATCCTGCGGACGAACCGCCTGAGGCTGGCTCAACTGCGCCGGCGCCGCGGCATTGCGAACGACAGGCGCATCGGCGGGAAGCGCGGCGATCTCGAGCGAAGCAGGCTGGATGGCATGGGGGCTGGGGGGATGCTGGACGGCCGAAGCGTTTGTCGCGGCGCGGCGATCGGGCGAACCGCCGGTCCGCGCGTCGGGCTGGGCATCCGCCGACAGCATCGGCTTGATCTCATGCGTCGGCTCGCCACGGCTGCCCGGCGCGATCCGCGCGGGCTGGGGCGCATCGGCCGGGTGCTCGCCTTTGTCAGTCACGCTCGGATCGAGCACCGGCGTAACCGCGAGCCTTGCGGCGGCAACTGGCCGTGCCTGCGTTTCGCGCGCGGCGACCGCTTCGTGCACTGCCTTGCGCACGGCCGACGTAACCAGGTCCGACTGGGCGGGGTGGTAGGCAATCTGGCGCTTTGGCGCCGAAAGAATGTCCTGTCCGAGTTCGGCTTTGGCGCCAGCCTCCCTCGACGGAGCAATCACGATGGGCAGCGCCACGAACGACATGACGGGCAGATCCGCGATCGAGGCCGGATCGCCTTCGGCAACGGCCTCGTCGCCCCCGTCGGGCTTCGCCTCATCGGCTGAGCCGGCTTCAGCTTTCGCTTCCTTGGCGGCGAACTGCGCGAGCAACTTGCGTCCCGCGAGCGACGGCACTTCGACGACCGGCAAGCCATCCGGCAAGGTTTTGCCGCCTTCCGGCAGGATCTTGCCGCCCGGCAACGATCCATCGGTCGTCCCACCCGCGAGCATTTGCTCGAAAGCGCCTTCGAGCAGGGCGAAATCCGCGGTTTTCCGTGGGTTTTCGGTGCCGGAAGGCAGAAGGGCGGACAGCTGGATCATGAACACCTCGAGTTGCTTCACTCATGGTTATTCAAGGTCCGTGCCAATCTTCCTCCGCGGCGCAGCGGCTGCCTGCGCGGGCCGTTTTCCAAGCAGCCGTTCGGTAGCGGTCAACCGATCCTCCACCGCCGCGCGGCGTCGTTCCGCTGCTGCGAGTTCGACCAGTTTGCGGTCGGCGAGGCGCTGAGCGGCGTTCGCCTCGATCCCTGCGGAGTTGACGATATTGCACAGGCCCGCGGCGAAGCGGCCGGTCTGCGCGAGATCGAATCCGTCGAAGGCATCGCTGCGCGTGGCATATTCTGCAGCGAGGTCCTGCGTGCGCGAGGCAAGCGTCCGCAACTGCGCGAGCGCGTCCTCGGCCTGCGCGGTTTCGCCCGCGAGCTGCCGCTTTGCGATCGCGCGCACCCGTTCGAGCCGGCGCAAGCGGGTCAGCCTGCGCTGATCAGCCGCCGTCACCCAGCAACTCCTCGATCTCGTCCACGCTGCGGTCGAGCGAAACCAGCTCCTTCACTTCCTGGCACAGGAAACCGACCAGTTCGGCGTGCTTGGCGATCGCCCGATCGAGCAACGGGTCCGCCCCGCTACGATAGGCGCCCATCAGCACCAGGTCGCGGTTCGCTTCGTAGCTGGCCATCAGGCTCCTGAACATGCGCGCCGCCTGCTGGTGCGAGGGTGTGGTGATGTCGGCCATGACGCGGCTGAGCGAGGCGGCGACGTCGACTGCCGGATATTGCCCGCGCTGGGCCAGTTCGCGCGAGAGCACGATATGCCCATCGAGGATCGAACGGGCGGTATCGACCACCGGATCGTCCTGGTCGTCGCCGTCGGCTAGCACGGTGTAGAGCCCGGTGACAGAGCCACCGCTTTCGCCCGAATTGCCCGCCCGTTCGACCAGCTTGGTAATCGCCGCGAGGGCCGACGGTGGATAGCCGCGGGCCGCGCCCGGTTCGCCCAGCAGCAGCCCGATCTCGCGCGCGGCGTGCGCCACACGGGTCAGGCTGTCGAGGATCAGCAGGACACGCTTGCCCTGGCTGCGATAATATTCGGCGAGGCTGGTCGCGAGCAAGGCGCCGCGCAGCCGCAGGTTGGGTGCATGATCTGCCGGCACCGCGACCACGATCGTGCGCTCGCGTTGCGGCCCGGTCATATGCCGTTCGACGAAGTCCGAGACTTCGCGCGCGCGTTCCCCGATAAGGCCCGCGATGACGATGTCAGCCTGGGCCCCCTGGGCGATCATGTCGATCAGCACCGACTTGCCGACGCCCGAGCCGGCCATCACGCCGACGCGCTGGCCAACACCAAACGTGGTGAGCGCGTTGAGCGAGCGGATCCCGGTATCGAATGTTTCGCGCACGCGGGTGCGGTCGAGCGCGCCGGCGCGAACGCCGCCGACCGGCCACAGCGCCCCGGCACGGATCGGTCCGCGGCCGTCGATCGGCTTGCCCTCCCCATCGACCGCGCGGCCGAGGAAACTGTCGCCCACCGGGACCATGCCCGGCGTGCCGCTCGTGCTGACGCGCGCACCGGGCCGCAGCGAAACAGTATCGCCGAGAAGCATCATCATCGTACGCCCGTTGCGGAAGCCGATTACCTCGGACTTGAGCGCCCGTCCGTTGCCATGCTGAACATGGCACAGCGCGCCGACCGGCGCGGCAAGGCCGCTCACCTCGAGCAGCCCGCCGTCGCACGCGTTGACCAGCCCGAACCGGCTCGGCCCGAGCGCGGGATGCGCGCCTGGCAAGTCGGCCAGCACCCGTTCGAGAGTGGCGATCACAGGCCCAGCGCCTCGCACAGTGCGCGGCGCCATTGGCCGGGGCCGTCCTCGACCCCACCTTCGGCTGTCTCGAAGCGCAGCTCCCCGCGTTCGAGCGTGGGGTCGGGTTCGACCCGCGTGCCCTCAGGCAAGCGGTCGGCCAGCAGCGCTGCATCGGCCGGATGCAATCGCAACAACCGCTCATCGACGCTCCGCCGCAACAGCGCGGCGGCCTTGTCGACCCGCGCGGCGAGCGCCTCGGGATCGACAGTCAGCGGCGCAAACGTCTGCTCGCAAAGGGCGAGCACTGCTTCGCGTAGCCGCGTTTCGATGCGCACGGTTTCGGCGTCGGACAGCCGCCCGAGCGCAAGCTCGATCCGCTCGCACGCGGCGGTGTCGGCCGCGGCCTGCGCCTCCGCTTGTGCGGAACCGTCTGCGAATCCCTTGGCATATCCATCGGCGAACGCGCCTTCCGCGCGGTCCTGCCCGCCGAGCGACAGCTCCGCCGCGAGCCGGCTGGCGAACCGCACGTCCGGCTGGAAACCGGGGCTGGGAACGGCAAGCGCCGCGGCAAGACTAGACATACTCTTCGGCCCCACCGCCGGTACCGAAATCGATCGCACCGTCCGCCGCCAGGCGCCGGGCGATGTCGATGATCTCCTTCTGCGCGGCTTCGACTTCGGCCATCTTGATCCGGCCGCGTGTCTCGATCTCGTCGCGCACGCCATCGGCCGCGCGCGAGGACATCGCGCCGAAGAACACTTCGCGATCCGCATCGGCGATGCCCTTCAGGGCATCGACCAGCAGCGCGCCGTCGACTTCGCGCAGCAGCGCGCCCATCGACTGGCTGTCGAGCGCGAACAAGTGCTCGAAGCGGAACATCTCGGCTTCGATCCGTCGCGCCAGCGGCCGGTCGACCTTGGCGAGGTGGCTCATCACCTGCTTCTCCACGGCCTTGCCGGAACGGTTGATGATCTCGGCGGCTTCGACCGGGCCGCCCATCTGCATCGGAAGCGTTCCGTGGACCGCGGCGATGCGCCGGTCGAGCAGGTCCTCGAGCATCGCCAGCGCATCGGCCGAAATGGACCCGAGCGTGGCGATCCGATGCACCACCTGCGGCTGGTCGACCGCGGGCAGAAGATGCAGCACGCGAGCCGCGATCTGCGGATCGATCTGCACCAGCAACACTGCGATCGCCTGCGGGTGTTCGCCTTCGAGCAGGCTCGCCAGAACTTCGGGATCGAGCCATTTGGCGAGTTCGACCGACGACTGCTTGCGCCGGTCCGGCGGCAGGATCGAGCGCATGATATTGTCGGCCTTCATTTCGCCGACCGCGCCGATCATCAGCGAGTGGACCTGGTCGGCCCGGTCGCCGGCGGGCATGCCGTCCTGCTCCGCCCGACCGAGGAAGTCGTTGACCGTGTGCGAGATGGTGCCCGGGTCGATGTCGCCCAGACCGCACATCCGTTCCCCCAGGACTCGAAGCTCGCCCGGATCGAGCTGGCCGAGGATCTGCGTGGCCTGGCTCTCATCGAGCAACATCAGCATCACCGCTGCGCGGCCTGCATCGTCCAGTTCTGCGAGCACGCTCATCTCGATAGTCCTTACTGGTTCTGGCTGAGCATCTGGCGGATCGCGATCACCGCGCGGTCCGGGCGGTCGTCGACCACCTTCTGCGCCGCCCCAACCTGGCGATTGAGCAACGACCGGTCGATCGCGTCCGGCGTTCGTTCGGTGGCGGTTCCGACCCCGGAACTGCCAAGTACCCGGTCCACCGCAGCTCCGCCGTCACGGCCACCGCGGCCGCGCAACGCGCGCAGCAGCGGCCGGACGCCGAGCAGAAGGATCAGCAGCACGCCGACCAGCGCAGCGACGTAGCGCACGATCATGGCGAACCAGCCGGTTTCGTAGAATGCCGGCGCCTCGATCGCGTTCTCGGCGAAGTTGCGGGTGATCACTTCGACCTGATCGCCCCGCTCGGGCACCGCGCCGACGGCGGCGCTGACCAGTGATTTGATCTTCTCGATGTCGGACGCCTTGCCGTTCTTCATCGCTGCGGCGCTGACCGCCACGGCGACGGAGATGCGCTTGATCCCACCCGGAGCGACGTTGGTGACCGCCACTTCACGGCCCAGCTCGTAGCTGCGGCTGGCGCGCGTCTCGCCCGAAGGCGGCGTCTGCGCGCCCATCGGGGCGGCTTCCGCCCCGTTAGCGCCCGGCTGGACAGTGCCCGGCGCGGGCGGAGTGTTCGAAAGCGCACCGGGAACGCCGATGCCGCCGAAGGTGCCGGCGCTGCGCGTGGTTTCCTGCGTCTCTTCACGGACCACGCCCTGCTTGTCGTAACTTTCGCGAGCCGAGGTCCGCGCTTCGAGGTCGAGCTCGACCTGGATCTCGCTGGAGAAGTTGTCCGGGCCCAGCACCGGCGCGAGCAACTGGCTGACCTGGGCGCGGAGCTTTTCCTCCATCTGCGCCTGCAGTTCGAGCCCGCTGGTATCGTTGCTGCGCGCCTCGGACAGGAGGCGGCCGTTCTGATCGACGATCCGCACGTTATCGACCGGCAGGCCCGTGACCGAGCTGGCGACGAGGTTGGCGATCGCGGTGGTTTGGGAATCCGATAGCTGGCGGCCCTTGGCGAGCCGCACCATAACCGATGCGGAAGGCGGCGCTTCGTCACGCACGAACACCGAATGCTCCGGCTCGGCGAGATGGACGCGGACGGCTTCGACCCCGTCGATCTCCTTGATGGTGAGCATGAGCTCACGCTCCCGCGCGATGCGCAGGCGTTCGCCCTCCATCGTCCGGCTCGCGCCGAGCGGGAGGTTGTCGAGCAGCTCGATGCCGCTTTCAGGCGTCGCCAGCGCGCCATCGGATGCGACGACCATGCGCGCGCGGTAGAGATCTTCCTCGTTGACCGTCAGCGCACCGGTCTGGTTGTCGATACTGTAGCCGATCGAGGCCTTGTCGAGCGCCCCGGCGACATCCGCCCGTTGGCTATCGTCGAGCTGGGTGTAGAGCGTGCGCTGGGGCGTGGGCGAGATGACCGTCCAGGCGAGCGCCGCAGCCCCGATGGCCGCCATGCCGACGAACCAGGGCATTGCCTTGCGCACGGCGGGCTGGGCGGCGAGGCCGCGCATTTTTTCGAGCATCGGATTGTTTCCGACACCGCCGAAGGCTCCCATTGGGGACAAAGCCCCTCCCTGGGGCGCGGGAACGAGATCGCTCATCTAATCAGACCCCCATCCGCATGATTTCCTGGTACGCCGAGAGCAGGCGGTTCCTCACCTGCAGCGTCGCTTCGAATGCGAGGCCCGCTTCCTGGCGAGCCAGCATGACCTTGGCGATGTCAGTGACTTCGCCCTTTTCGTAACCGGTCGAGAGCGCCTCGGCGCGGTTCTGGGAATCGCTCACCTTGTCGAGCGCGCTCTTCAGGTTGTCGGCGAAACCGCCGCCGGCCGGACTGGCGCCCTGCGTCGGCGCGGTTTCCTCGCCGGCCTTGAGTTGTTGCAGCACCTGCGAACGGCCGATGATCTCCTGCCGCATCGCCAGGATATCGCGCACGCCGGCCGCGCCGGTGGTAGGGCCGACGGGGTTCATTGGCGGGCTCCGACGGCGATACCCGCGTCACGGAACGAAGCGAGGCGATAGCGCAGGGTGCGCTCCGAGATGCCGAGTTCCTTCGCTGCGTTGGCGCGGTGGCCGCCGCACGCCTCGAGCGTGGCCATGATCGCCCGCGCTTCGGAAATCTGCACGATGTTCGAAAGCTTGCCACCATCGGCGGCGGCAGCGGCAGCGGCCGAAGAAGGCTCGCTCGCCATGCGCGCGGCCTGGTCGAACACGATGTGCTGGGGTCCGATGGCTTCGGCGCCGTTGGCGAGCAGCAGGGCGCGGCGGACGACGTTCTCCAGCTCGCGGATGTTGCCGGGCCAGCTGTGGGCCTTGAGCATGTCCAGCGCCTCGACGCGAAGCCACGGGATCGCCTGACCCTTCGAATGGCGCATGATCATCGCGAACGCGAGGGCGACGATGTCTTGCGGGCGCTGGCGCAGCGCGCTCAACGCCAGCGGGAACACGTTGAGGCGGTAATAAAGGTCCGCGCGGAAGCGGCCGTCTTCCACTTCGGTCGGCAGGTCGCGGTTGGCGCAGGCGACGATGCGCACATCGACCTTTACCGGGCGGGTCGCGCCAATCGGGACCACTTCGCCTTCCTGCAGCGCGCGCAGCAGCTTGGCCTGGAGCGTAAGCGGCATCTCGGCGATCTCGTCGAGCAACAAGGTGCCGCCATCGGCGGCGCGGAAGAAGCCTTCGCCCGCGGCGTTGGCGCCGGTGAACGAGCCTTTCTCGTGGCCGAACAGCATCGCCTCGAGCATCGTCTCGGGCATCGCCGCGCAGTTGATGGCGATGAACGGGCCTTTGCGTCGCGGGCTGCGATCATGGATGAAGCGCGAAAGAACTTCCTTGCCGGTCCCGGTCGGGCCGGTGATCAGCACCGGAATGTCGCTGCTGGCGAGCCGATCGGCGAGCGCGATGATCGACAGGCTTTCGGGATCGACCGCGATCGGCATGCCCGGCTCCGTGGCGCAGGCAACCGCGGCGCCGAGCGTCGCTTCGTCCATCGCTTCACTATAGCGGAGCGTGACGACGGTCTGGTCGTCGCCGCGTGCAATCGAAGGAGCGGAGGCGGCTGCGAGCAGCACGGTACGGCTGCCGGGAACCGGAACCTCGGCTTGATCGATGAAAGCCAGCGTGTCGCCCGCCGCACCCGCGGTGAGGATCGCCCCCAGCCGGTTGGCAAGACTGCCGTGCTTCGCCGTTGCGGCCTGCGAGAATTGCTTAACTACCATCATTGCCCCCCGATTAACTATATCGGCAGGGCTCGTTTGCGCGGTGCATGGGTAACGGCGGGATAATGTTCGTTACCGGGAAACTACGGTGAACCTACGCATTTCCGCGGATCTGCGCGGTTAATTTTCGCTAGCCCCTAAAAAAGTTCCGCCGCCAGCCGCCTTTGTCCGTGGACGCCGCTGAGCCGATGGCCCCGCAGTGCCCGTTTCGAAGACACAGGAGACTGGGAAATGACGGTAATCAACAGCAACATCGGCGCTCTGCGGGCTAGCAATGCTTCCGCCGCCGCCGAAAAGCTGCTCGGCAACGCGATGGAGCGTCTTTCGAGCGGCAAGCGCATCAATAGCGCGAAGGACGACGCCGCCGGCCTCGCCATCGCCTCGAGCATGACCTCGCAGGTGCGTGGCATGAACCAGGCGATCCGCAACGCCAACGACGGCATCTCGCTTGCTCAGACGGCCGAAGGCGCGCTGGGTGAAGTCACCAACATGCTGCAGCGCATCCGCGAACTTGCGGTTCAGAGCGCGAGCGGCACCTACTCGGACGACGACCGCACCAACCTCCAGACGGAAGTCGGCGAGCTTGGCGCACAGATCGACGACATCATCACCAACACCAAGTTCAATGACGTTGCGGTGTTCGGCGCCACGGACGTTTCGGTCGTGATCCAGACCGGTTCGGGCTCGGCCGATCAGGTCACCCTGACGGTGACCGGTCTCGACGTGTCGGCTGCCTCGGCCTCCGATATCTCGACGTCGGCAGGCGCGACGACCGCGCTAGGCGACGCCGACACGGCGCTCAAGGCGGTTGCCACGACCCGCGCCTCGCTCGGTGCCGGCATGAGCCGTCTCGACTCGGTGGTGAACAACCTGAACAACAACGTCACCAACCTGTCCGAGGCGCGTTCGCGGATCGAGGACGCCGATTATGCGGCGGAATCGACCAAGCTCGCCAAGGCCCAGATCCTGGCGCAGGCGTCGACCGCGATGCTCGCCCAGGCGAACCAGAGCCAGCAGAACGTTCTGACGCTGCTGCGTTAATCGCCGGTCCCGATACCGGTAAAAACCTAATACCCGGCGGGCGACTCCCCGCCGGGTATTTTTTTGTGCCGATCAGAACCGCAGGCGCATGTTCACGGTAGCGGTGTGGCTTTCGACCTGCGAGCCGATCACGCCCTGGTAGCCTACGCTCACATCGAACCGGTTGCTGGCGTCGATGCCGAGTTCCAGCCCGCCGACGAACGCCTGATCGTCGATCATCGTGCTGATGATCGCCGGGTCGGACGCTGCACCGGCGCCGATGAAGCGCATCGGCGCGCGAATTTCGTCCTTGTTGGCGAACAGTCCCCCGCCGGTGAGTGCGAAATGGACCTGGTTGAACCGGGCGCCGACAGTCAGCTTGGGTTCGATGGAAAGGTACCATTCGTCGGACTTGTCGACAGCCATGCCGAGGCCATCCAGACCTTGCTCGTCGAACCCGTCGAGGGACAGGCGGATCGCCGAGGCATCGACGTTGGGCCGGACGAACCACGGACCGCTGCCGAAGCTGTAGCCAAGGCTCACATCGGCGGCGAGGTAGTCGGTCTTGATGCGCGAGGTTCCGAACGCAGGCTCGAAGATGTCCTGCCTGCGCACCATTGTCTGCTTCTGCCAACCGGCGGCCAGGTTGAGGCCGGCCGAACCGCGACCATCGGCCCCGAAGGTCTTGCCCACCCCGAGACCGACATGGAGCGCATCGCCATCCTCGCCCACGGCGCGATCGCCGCCAAAGCGCAGCTTGCCGAGCGAATCGTAGCCGAACGCCCCGCCGAACGACCAACCGCCCGCGAGGCCCGCCGCCCCGCCGATCCGCAGCCGCGCAGTATCGCCGAGGTCGATCGGCGCCGCATCGTCAGGGTCGCGTTCGAGCTGGTGGATCTCGGCCCTGCCCCAGACGCAGGCATTGAGGTCGGGGCGATCGAACGGATCGCAACCCATCACGCTCTTCGAGAAGTCGCGCGCGGAATCGAGGTTCTCGATTGCCGGGGCAAGCAGCGATTCCGGATCGAGCTCGTCGAAGATCGCGCGATAGACGTCTTCCTGCCCTTCGGTGAGGTTGCCGAGGAGCGCCAGCAACCGTCCGATGCCGTGAGCCCCGCCAACGTCGAGCGCCGAGTCCAGGTGGTGCCCGAGCTGCTGCTCGTTCGCGTTGAGGAACGGCTGGGCGAAGTCGCTCTCGAACGCGAGCTGGATCGCGTGCGGACCGTTGAGCACGCTGTAGTCGAGCGCGATCGTGTCGGGCACATCGAGGCCGTCGTCGGTCGCGGCCCCGCCGGCGGAGATCAGCGTGACCGGGTTCGAGTTCTCGAGCCAGGTCAGCGTGATGTTCGCCGTGCCATCCACGGTCACGTCACCGGTCGCGTCGATGCGGTCGGAAGCGTAGGGCCCGAAAGCGACATCGTACCACATCTCACCGGTCGCCGACTGCAGGTAGTCGCCGTCCAACGCCACCTGGCTGATCACCTGCGTACCGTAGAGCGTCGCGGTGCGGATATCGTCATAGACAGGAACCGCGAAGGTATCGCCGCCAGCGAGGTCGATCGGGAAGCGCGGCGCGCGCAGGCCGAGCTCGATCGTACCGTCGTTGACGAAGGCACCGCTGCCGCCGCCGTCTTGCAAGTCGATCGTCGAGATCGTGACGTATGTCGCGCCTGCATTGTTGTGGATGAGGTTGGTGCCCTCACCCAGGTAGGCGTTGCCGACGATGGCGCCGCGGTTCTCGACCGTGTCGTTGCCGGTGGTGGTCTTGATCGCCAGGCCCGAAACCGCCGACACCGTGCCTTCGGTATCGATCAGGTTGTCGGCCCCGCCGTCGAAGCTGATGGCGATGCCGGTGCCGCTGCCGCCACGGATATCGCCGCTCGACAGCAAGGTGATGTTGCCGCCGCCCAGTGAACCGAGGCTCTGCGCCAGAACCGCCGTCGAATCGAGGCCGTAAGCCACGATCGCCCCATCGACATCGAGGGTGATCGCACCGCCTGCGCCTTCACCGCCCGCGGTGCCCGCGAACTGACCGTAGACGAAGCCGCCGCCGCCGCCGAGGCTCTGCGCGAGGACGCCGACCGAGCTGTCGCCTAGCGCGGCGATGTCGCCGACCTGGTTGAACGCGACCGTGCCGCCATCCCCGACGTTGTCGTCGCTGAGGACGACCTCGGCATCGGCAAAGTCACCGAATACCGCGCCACCGCCGCCGCCGATCGACTGCAACACCACGGCGTAGTCGCCGACGCCGAGCGAGCCGATGGTGCCGTTGTTGGTCAGGCTGACATCGCCGCCCGAGCCTTCCGCGCCGTCGCTGCCGCCGAGGGTGACGTGCGGGAACGCGTCACCCGACAAGGTGACCACGCCACCGCCCGCGCCGATCGATTGCACGAGCAAGGCCGCCGAATGATCGCCCGCCGCCATAGCGCCGCCGGTGATCGTTTCGCTGACCGTGCCGCCGTCGTTGCCGGTGCCGCCCGATGCGCCGAGCGTCACCACCGACATGGTCGGAAGATCGAGCGGCTGGAGGCCCTCGGGAGCCAGGACCGTTTCGTCCGCCGCCGCGACCACCGTCTGGCTGTAGCTGACGGTGGCGACACCGCCGCCCCCGCCGATGCTCTGGATCAG
>CAYNXB010000051.1:15391-18553 GCA_964401045.1 uncultured Sphingomonadaceae bacterium
GCCGCCAGCGTGTTGCTGATGATCAGCGAGCCCGGCTCGCCGGTCAGCGCCAGCGCCACGCCGGCGTTGCCGCCGCCGCCGCCGATCGACTGCGCCACAATGCCGTGCGCGCCGTCACCGCGGGTGACGATCGAGCCGGAATTGACGACGTTGACATCCCCCGCGTCACCACCGTCGCCACCGCTGCCGCCGATCGAGATCAGCGGCGAGGCAACCGGCATGCTCAGGTTGAGCGCGCCGGAGAGGACAATACCGCCATTGCCGCCGCCGCCGCCGATCGACTGCGCGAGGATGCCGTGAGCGCCCTCACCACTCGTGTCGATCACGCCGCCGTTGTCGACCAGCACGTCGCCGGCGAGATTGCCGGTGCCGCCCGCGTTGCCGAAGTTGAAGCCGGCCGAGATGCTGCCCGCGCCCCCTTCGACCGAGATCGACAGGATGGTTGAGCTGTTACCGCCGCTGCCGCCGAGCGATTGAGCGAAGATGCCGTATGCGCCGTCGCCCTCGGTGACCAGGTAGCCGCTGTTCTCGCCGCCCGTCGAACGGTTGATGACCGAGACGTCACCGGCAAGGCCGCCGCTGCCGCCGGTCCCGCCGATGTTGGCCTTGAACGTGTTCGAGGTGGCCGCGCTGACCGACAGGTCGAGGATCGAGCCCGCGTCACCGCCGCCGCCGCCGATCGAATTGGCGCTGATAGCCGCCGCGTCGATTCCGGTGGTCCAGATCAGGCCTTCGTTGATGACATCGACGTCGCCCGCCTGGCTGCCTTCGCCGCCGCTCCCGCCGACATTGAATTCGACCGAGTTCGACGTGCCGGTGATCAGCATCTTCTTCGAATCGATCGCGCCGCCGACACCGCCGCCGCCGCCAATCGACTGGGCGCGGATGCCGAAGCTCTTGTCGCCGGTGGTCATGATGATGCCGGTGTTGGTCACGCCGACATCGCCCGCGATGGCGCCGTTGCCGCCCGCGCCGCCGACCGCGATCGCCAGCGTGTTCGAATCCGCGCCCTCGTAATTGAGGTTCTGCGTGCCCGAAGCGCCGCCCGCGCCGCCGCCGCCGCCGATCGACTGTGCGAGGATGCCGTCGGCATCCGCGCCCAGCGTGTCGATCCGGCCGCTGTGCGTGACTTCGACCGCGCCGGCATGGGAGCCGCTGCCGCCGGGACCGCCGACCGAGATATGCATCTCGTTGCTGGCGTTCTCGATATTGTTCGAAGCATCGCCGCCGCTGCCGCCCGAGCCGCCGATCGACTGCGCGAAGATGCCGCGCGCGCGATCGCCCGAGGTCGCGACCTGCGCCGAGCTGTCGACCGAAACGTCGCCCGCGATGCCGCCTTCGCCGCCTTCGAGGCCGACCGAAACGGAGACCCCGCCGCCCTGGCTGCCCTTCTTGTTCTCACCGCTCACGCTGACGCTGGTTGAGCTGCTCGCGCCGCCGGATCCGCCGATCGACTGCGCGTGGATGCCGACCGCGTCCTCGCCCGTAGTGATCACCAGGCCCGCCGCATTGACCGCCACGTCGCCAGCGATGCCGCCCTTGCCGCCGGGCGCGCCGATGCCAACCGAGATCTCGTTCTTCGGACCGATCGGGATCGCCACGTCGACCGGCCAGTCGTCGTCGAAGAACGCCGTCAGGTCTTCCTCGGACGAGGCGTCGCCGCCGCCAGAAGCGATCGACTGCGCCCGGATACCGGCCGAAGCCGCGCCATCGGTGACGATCGTGCCGTCGTGCGTCACGGTGACGTCGCCGGCGTTGCCGCCATCGCCGCCGCTGCCGCCGATGGCCAGTGAGACGACCGAGCTATCCTTCATCAGCGCGCCAGTGATGTTCATCGCGCCGCTGCCGCCGCCGCCGCTGATCGACTGGGCGAGGATGCCGTTGGCGCCGCCGCCGTGGGTGTAGATGTCGCCCTTGTGCTCGACGGTGACTTCCTTGCCGTCACCCGACGCGCCGCCATCGCCGCCGACCGTCACGGTCGCGCCGTATTGCGGGTTCTTGGGCTTCGACTTGTTCGCCGCGAGCACCAGGTTGAAGCCGGCGTTGCCGCCGCCGCCGCCGATCGACTGCGCGACGAGGCCGTGCGAGCCCTGGCCGTAGGTCACGATAATCCCCGGGCCGTCCTCGCCATAGCCGCGCTTCACGGTCACTTCGCCGCCGTCGCCACCGACGCCGCCGGTGCCGCCGACCCCGACCGCGATCGGCACGCCCTTGGGCGCCAGGCTGCCGGTGACGTTCATGCCGCCCGCGCCGCCGCCGCCGCCGATCGACTGTGCAACCACGCCGGGCGCGAAGATCGCGCCGTCGACTTTGCTGAACTCGATCTCGCCGTCCACCTCGGTGATGACGGTGTTGACGAACACGTTGCCGTCGCTGGTCAGGTGCACGTCGCCCGCGTTCGCGCCCGTTCCGCCGTTGCCACCGACGCCCGCGGCGATAGCGATGCCTTCGGTCTTGCGCGCCGCATTGCCGGCGCCGGTGAGCGCCGCCGAGATGTTGAGCCCGCCGGCACCGCCGCCGCCGCCGATCGATTGCGCGAGCACGCCATAGGCGTACTGGCCTTCGACCATGACCTGGCCGTGCTGTGTCGCCGTCACGTCACCCGAGATATTGCCCGCGCCGCCGAAGCCGCCGAGGCCGAACACGACTTCGGGCTCCTTACCCTTGGTCGCGGCCTGGATGCCGCCGCTGATGTTGATGCCGCCCGCACCGCCGCCGCCGCCGACCGACTGCGCAAGAAAGCCTATGCTGTTGTTGCCGGTGGCAAACAGGTCGGCGTCGACGTTGGCGATAACCTCGCCGCCCGTGCCGCCCGTGCCGCCGAAGCCGCCGATTCCGACGACAATCTGGCCGGCGGTCGAGATGCCGCCGCTGATGTTCATGCCGCCGGCGCCGCCGCCGCCCCCGATCGATTGCACGGCCACTGCCATCTGGCTGTCACCCATGCTCTGGACCTGGACGCGCTCGGTCGCGCCGTCTTCGGCCGCTACCGTGCCGGTGACCTTGCCCGCGTTGCCGCCGGCGCCGCCGAAGCCGCCGATGCCGATCGACGCGGTACGGCCGGTCGCGGTGCCGCTCGGGGTCGTGATCGCGAGCGCGCCAGTGATATTCATGCCGCCGTTGCCGCCGCCGCCGCCGACCGACTGGATCAGCACGCCGGTC
>CAYNXB010000052.1:0-17107 GCA_964401045.1 uncultured Sphingomonadaceae bacterium
CCGGCGAGCGGGCCGAACGTCTCTTCGCGTGTCAGCAGCGCGTCTGCGGGGACATCGGCGATCAGGGTCGGCTCGAACAGTCGGCCGTTCGCCGATCCTCCGCCGGCGATCGCTCGGGCGCCGTGCGCCAGCGCGTCCTCGCGATGCTCGGCGACTTTCTCGACCGCCGCGTCGTCGATCAGCGGGCCGATGTCGCTCGCTTCGTCGAAGCCGTCGCCCGCGCGCATGCCGGCGACCTTGCCTGCGAAAGCGGTAAGGAAGCGGTCCTTGATCCTGTCCTGCACGTAGATGCGGTTGGCGGCGATGCAGCTCTGTCCGCCGTTGCGGAACTTGGCGATCATCGCGGTCTCGACCGCGGTATCGAGGTCGGCATCGTCGAAGATCAGCAGCGGCGCATTGCCACCGAGCTCCAGGCCGAGCTTCTTCATCGTGCCCGCACAAGCCTCGTAGAGTTGCACGCCGACTTCGGTCGACCCGGTGAACGACAGCTTGCGCACCACGGGGGACGCGGTCAGCGCCCCGCCGATCTCTCGCGCCGAACCGGTGAGGATGTTGAACACGCCCCTGGGAACGCCGGCCTCCTCGCCCAGCTTGGCGAAGGCGAGTGCAGTCAACGGCGTCATCGCGGCGGGCTTGGCGACGATCGTGCAGCCGGCGGCGAGCGCAGGGCCGACCTTGCGCGTCAGCATCGCCAGGGGGAAGTTCCACGGTGTGATCGCCGCGCACACGCCGACCGGTTCACGATCGGCGAGCAGGCGGCGGCCCGGAACCGGCGCGGGAATGGTCTCGCCGAACGCGCGGGTGGCTTCGTCGGCATAGAACTCCATGAAGCCGGCCCCGTAATCGAACTCGCCGCGGGCCTCCCTGATCGTCTTGCCGTTTTCACGCGTGATCAGGCGCGCGATGTCCTCCTTGTGTGCCTGCAGCAGCTCCCACCAGCGGCGCAGGATCTTGCCGCGCTCCTGGGCGGTCTTCGCCGCCCATTTGGGAAACGCGTCCGCGGCGGCGGCAATCGCCCGCTGGGTCTCGTCCGCGCCGAGGTTCGGAACCTCTCCGAAGGTCTCGCGGGTGAAGGGATCATCGACTTCGATTGGCGCGCGGCCTCCTGCGATCCATACACCGTCGATCAGCGCCCGCGAAAGCAGCAGGTCTGATTCGTCGAGCGCGCCGCGCACGGGCATGTCCATCAGTCTTCATCCAGGTTGGGGTTGGTGATTGCTGCACCGCCTTCGAACAAATGCTCGAACCGGCGGTAGGTGCACAGCCATCGCCCGTCACGCCTTACGTAGCGATCGGTGGC
Source organism: uncultured Sphingomonadaceae bacterium (assembly GCA_964401045.1). GTDB lineage: Bacteria > Pseudomonadota > Alphaproteobacteria > Sphingomonadales > Sphingomonadaceae > CAYNXB01. The sequence continues at coordinate 1,301 of CAYNXB010000052.1, forward strand.
GAGGGAGATGGTAATCGGCGGATGCGTCGGGAGAATCTTCACCCCGTTCGCCGCGTAAAGAAACAGGAAATTGGTCGCCTCCGCGCTGTCGGGGCCGGTGAACCCGGCGCGGAAGTTGGTGAAGCTGTGAACCGAGAGCCGCGGGCCCTGCTCCCGCCGCCAATCGTAGAACTGCTGGATCTTCTCCACCCCGAAGTAGGACGCGAACTGCCCGTGAAACTCGGCTTCGGGGATGTAGTAGCTCGACGCGTCCTTGCCGCCGTTGAAATCGATCTCGTGCCAATATTCGGCGAGTTGCAGCGACAGCGTGGCATTCAGTTCGAGCAGTTCAGCGGTGGACATCGACCCGTTTCTCCAATGGCATTCGTTCGTGACAGTTGCGCTCGCTTACAGGGCGGCCTCGTAGATCGCCTGCGCGTCTTCGACCGTGACCTCGCGCGGGTTGCGCACCAGCAGGCGCTGCACGCCCATCGCGGCGGCCGCCATGTGCGGCAGCATGTTCTGGCTGATGCCGAACGCCGCGAGCCGGCGCTCGATGCCGATCGCGGCGGACAATGCTTCGATGCGCTCGATACCGAGCAACGCGTCGGCCGCATCGTCGCCAGTGCTCGCGCACCCCATCGCTCGCGCGACTGCGGCATAGCGTTCCGGCGCTGCCGGGAGGTTGAACCGCAGCACATGCGGCAATAACAGCGAGTTGGCGGTGCCGTGAGCGATATGGAACTCGCCACCCAGCGGGTAGGCGAGGGCATGCACCGCCGCGGTGTTGACCGGACCAAGGCATTGCCCGCCCAGGTGGCTCGCGCGCAGCATCGCCCCGCGCGCCTCCATGTCGCCACCGTCCCGCCACGCGCGCTCGAGGTACGTCGCGATCAGCCGAATGCCTTCCAGCGCCCACTGGTCGACCACCGGGTGCGCGAAGCGGTTTGCGTAGGCTTCGATGCAGTGGGTCAGCGCATCGATGCCGGTGGCGGCGGTGACGCTTTGCGGCATGGTCCGCGTCAGCTCGGGATCGAGATAGGCGAAGTCGGGGACGAGATAGTGGCTGACCACCCCCTTCTTCATCTGGTCCTGGGTATCCTCGACGATCGCGATCGGTGTCGCCTCGCTGCCGGTACCTGCAGTGGTCGGGATGCAGGCGAGCGGCACGGTGCGCGGGGCAACGAGGTCGGTGCCGACGATCTGGGCGAACTGCTGGCGGCCGTCGAGCAGCACCGCGACGAGCTTTGCCACGTCCATTGCACTACCGCCGCCGAGGCCGACCAGGCCGTCCGCGCGGAAGTCGCGCGCGGCCTGCAGGGCGGCTGCCAGTTCCGGAATCGTCGGTTCGCCTTCGCTGGCTTCGATCACCAGCGCGGCGCATCCCGACTGGGCGAGCGCCGCTTCCAGCCCGCTGCACAAGCCCCGGATCGGACGCCCGGTGATCACTGCCACCCGGCCGCTGCCCGCTCTCGCCAGGTCCTCCGCACACAGCTCGGCGACACCCTGGCCGAGGCGGACGGTCCTTACGTTGTGCAGCACCAGCGGCGACGGTTGGTTCAACGGAAGCTCCTCATCAATCGATCGCGCGCATCATGAGCACGCATCATGCCTAGCCGCCTGCCCGGGCGGGAGGATTTACCGGGCCGGTTCGTTAGTTTTACCGATACGCGCCTCGAGCCGGATCACAGCGCGGCGATATAGCCGCCATCGAGGGGAATGGTGGATCCATTGACGTAGGCGCCCGCGCGCGAGGCGAGGAACACGATCGCGCCCTCCGCATCCTCGGGCGTGCCTGGCCGTCCCAGCGGGACATAGTTCCCGACGCTCTTCTGGACGGCATCGGAGCCGGTGTCAGTCATCCGTGAAGGGAAGGGGCCGGGCGCAATAGCGTTGACCGTGATCCGGTCTTTCCCCAGCGTCTTGCACAGCGAACGGGTGAGATGATGGATTGCCGCCTTCGAGGTGTTGTAGGCGTGCGCTTCCCAGTTGGGGATGTGCAGCCCGCCGATCGAGCCGACGTTGATCACACGCGCGGGATCGTCGTTGCTCGCCGCGGCCTTGAGTAACGACAGAAGCTCCCGGGTCAGGAAAAATGCCGCCCGCACGTTGACGTTGAGGACCAGATCCCAGTCGGCGACCTGCATTTCTGCCAGGCTCCCCGCGGCATTGGCGCCCGCGTTGTTGACCAGGATGTGCAGCTTGCCCTCGCGCTCCGCCACTTGCGCGGCCAGTGCGGCGGGGCCTTCCGCTCCGCTCAGCTCGGCGGCCAGCCCGATGCAATCGCCGCCGCCGGCCGCGAGTTCCTGCGCGAACGCCGAAACCTGTCCGGCGTCGCGCCCCGTGATGTATGTCTTGACCCCGCGCCGGACGAGGCCGCCCGCGATCATGGCGCCGATACCGCTGCCGCCGCCTGTGACGAGCGCGGTTTTCCCTGACAGCGAGAACAGCGGATCGGTGTTATTCATCGGCGGCCATACTCCATCGGCGTGAGGAATCGAGTAACGGCGCGACCCCGCCGATTGCAAGCATACCCGAACCTCGGACAAGAATTGGAGCCGGGCACAAGTCGCCGCGCCGGGCAAGGCAAGCCCGAAGGGTGGCCCACCCGTAGTTTTCGGCTACGTAACGACGGCCGGGGATGGGAGACCCTGGACCTCTATCGCCTGAAGTGCCGCCATCTCCCAGTGCGCAGGACGCCAGGTAAAAGGAAAAAACGAAACCGATGTTCACCTGGTATCGTGAGGCGGACCGGAAGACCCGCCGCATCTTCTGGACGTGCAGCGCCGGGTGGGCGATGGATATGGCCGACAGCGTCGTCTATTCCTACCTCATCCCGATATTGATGACCGCGCTGGGCATGTCGCTGGTGCAGGCGGGCTTCATCTCCAGCGCCAACTTCTTCGCCGCGGCGTTGGGCGGATGGATCGGGGGATGGCTGTGCGATCGGTTCGGCCGGGCGCGAATCCTCCAACTGACGATCCTGTGGTTCTCGCTGTTCTCGTTCATTTCGGGTTTCGCGCAGAACTACGAACAACTGCTGGTGGTCCGTGTGCTGCAAGGCCTCGGCTTCGGGGCCGAATGGGCCGTGGGCGCGGTGCTGCTGGGTGAGGTGATCAACCCCAAGCACCGCGGCAAGGCGCTCGGCACGGTGCACAGCGGCGCGGCGATCGGCTCTGCCTTCGCCGCTCTTCTCGCGGGTCCGGTGGCCTCGATGTTCTCTCCGGACCTTGGCTGGCGTATCGTCTTCTGGTCCGGCATCATCCCCGCTTTGCTGATCTTCTTCGTTCGCAAGGACTCTGACGATTCCGATATCTACAAGCGGGCCAAGCAACGGGCGGATGCCGCCGGCAAGCGCCACTCGCTGGGCGCGATCTTCCAGCCGCGAGTGCTCCGTGTGACGTCCCTAGCCGCCCTTCTTTCGCTCGGCGTGCAAGGCGCCGCCTATTCCATCAGCAACTATCTGATGCCGTTCCTCACCAGTGAACGCAGCTTGACGCAGTCGACCGCCGGTGTGGTGGTCATGTGCCTGAGCGCGGGCGGCTTCTTCGGCTTCCTCACCAATGCCTATACCAGCGATTGGGTGGGGCGCCGGAACGTGTTCCGGCTATTTGGCGGCGGGTTCGTGGTCATGTCGCTTACTTTCGTCCTGACGACGGCCGGGGCTTCCTCGACTGCCCTCGGCGGCGTCGCGTTCGTATACGGCTTCTTCCAGTTCGGGATGTATGCCTCTTTCGGAGCGTACTTCACGGAGCTCTTCCCGACGGAACTGCGCGGGTCGGGGCAGGCCTTTGCCTACAACTTCGGTCGCGCGGGGAGTGCCTTCTTTGTCATGTTCGTGCCCCTCGTGGCCCTTTCGACCGGGCTCAGCGCGGCGATGGGAATCATGGGCTCGATCGGCATCGCGATCGTGATCATCGCGATTGCGTTCCTTCCCGAGACTGCGGGCAGTGCGCTCAAGGATCTCGACCCGCAGGACGAGGACAGGGTCGCGCCCGCGCCTTAGCCGGCCGGGTCGGACGAGGGCCAGAACCGCGGGGTCGCGATCGGGAGGGTGCGGAAGAATGCGTTGATGGAGTGGATTTCGCCGCCCCAGATCTTGAACGCCTCGAACGTCACCAGGGCGTTTCCAGGCCCATAGGCATCGGTGTAGCCGAAGTTCATCCACAGCACGACCACGCCGGCTTCCTCGTCGACCGCGGCGACGCTGGGCAGGATGCTGGGGTGAACCGTGATCCGCTGGGTATAGAGCCCGCACGTGGTGGCAATCCGGCAACCGTCGCCGGCGAGGATCACCCCGTTCTCGACGCGATATGCTTCGGGCGCGAACGGGGTTCCCGCGTCGGTGAAGTTGCCGCGCCGCAAACCGTCGGTGTAGCGCAGCGCGGTGGCGATCAGCGACTGGCGCGACTGGCGTTTTTCGACGGGAACCGGATCGTTCATCCCGCGGATCGGCTTGTCGAGCTCTGTCGGCTGGAAACGGGAATCGGGCGTGATCCGCTGGACCAGCGTTTCCACACCCGCGATGCGGCTGCCTGCAACATGCAGGATCACCGAATACAGCACCGGCGTCTTGCCTTCGAACAGCTCCACGTGCGCCGCCGCCACCTGCTTTTCGGTGTCGAGATAGTCGTGGCGGAAGCTCGCCTTGGCGGTGATCGTCTGCCATGCGCCTTCGCCGAGCTTGAGCTCGTGCGAATCCTCGGTGAAGCGCACTTCGCCGGCCAGCGGCAGCTTTGACGGATCGTGCGCGACCAGTGCGTCGACATATTGCGTCAGCAAGTCCGAGAGGCACGCCCGGTCGCACCCGGCTGCCTGCGCGGGCGCGGCTGTGACGATCATAGCAGTGGCGATCGCCGCTAGACTCACGCCGCGCCAGCCCACGCTACTTGCCCTGGCCGGCCGGCGGCGGCAGCGTCAGCTGGACCCCGTCGACCGAAGGGCCGGTGGGCGGCATCTGGTAGCCGTTGCTGGTGAGCCGCACTTCGGGCCGGACTTCGCACGGCACGCAATCGGGCCAGAACAGCTTCGGCTCGCGCCCGCTCACCGGATTGCGATAGTGGAACCACATCGGGAGGTTGCCGGGCCAGTCGATCTTGGTGCCGGTGCCCCCCGCGAAGCCTTCCTCACGCTTGCCGAGATCGGTCAGCAGCAGGTCGGGCGGATAGCGCTGCAGCAGCGGGCTGGCGCGCATGCCGCCGCCCGCTGCGGGCGGCTTGGCGGCGGACCAGCCACCCTGCCAGCTCGGCATCATCATGTACGGTTCGTCGATCGTGACGGTCCACAAACGCCAGATGCCGTCCTCGAGCACGACCTGGTCGTTGGGATACATCCCGGTCTGGATCGACCCTGCACGGCTCAGCCCGGAGGCGCTGGCGACGGCGGCGGGATCGTATTTGGCGGTGTTCGGGTGGAACAAGTAGGTCCGCAAGAGAGCCGAGCGGCCATCGTGCGACACGTTGATCACGGGGGCGATACGCCAGTGGACCGCGAGCCGCTCGCGCTTCACGGTCGAGGGATCGGGCGTCTCGCCATACATCGCGGCGGCCGCGCCGGCGATGCGGTCGCGACCGAAATAATAGCCGGCGAAAGGCGATTGCTTGTTGCCGTTCTTGGCGAAGATGCCGGACATGCACGGCCACTGGAAGTCATCGAGGCAATTGCCGTAGGCGGACGAGACATTCTCCGCCCCGTCCCACGCTTCGGAGCGCAGCAGGCGGCGGCGCACGTCGGCGAGATCGGTGGTCTGCGGACGCGATCCTTGCGCGACCGGAGCGGTGAGGGGCTCTTGTGCGGCGAGCGTCAGCCCGGTCCCGGTCACCGCCTTGCCGGTGACGGGATTGGGTCCGAGCCAGGCAGGCATCGGAGGCTTCGCAGCGCCCAGCCGGCCGCCATCGCCCCAGCCTTTCGCATAGTCGGCATCCATGATCGGCGTGATGCGCATCTCGCGCACCTTCCACAGTCCGTCCTCGCGTACGAAGCGGTTGCGGAACACCTCTACCTTCCAGCTCGCGGTTCCGGCGTCGGCATCGCCGACCATCGCCAGCACCGTTCCGCGGGTAAAAGCCTCGAGTCCGCCGGGCATCACCTGAACGGTCGTACTGAACGGCAAGTGGTCATTGATGATCCCGTGGCTGAGGTTCTCCGGACCCATCAGCTCCATCGCCTGCCGCACGCCGGCCTTACCCTTGTAGGCCTTGCCGCCGATCTCGATCACGCCGTCGTCACTGAACACGTCGACCACGTCGCTCCACATGCGCATGTCGACGTAGTAGCCATACGCGTTCTGCAGGTTGCGGACGTCGTCCTCGTCATTGAGCGCTGCGACGCGGTCGGACAGCGCCTGCACGGTGGTTCCGCTCGCCGGCGCCGGGCCCGTGGGGTAGGGAATGGGAATGCCGGTTTCGTCGACGGTGAAATGATAGGGAACGATCGGCAGGTCCTTCTGCCCGACATTGCTCCAGCCGGTGCTGTAGTCACCTTCGTACTGCGGGTAATAGTGCAGCGTGGCGATCTTCCAGCGGCCGTCCTCGAGCACGTAGTCGTTCTCGTACAGGCCGCCTTCCATCCACGCCTTGCCCTTGCCGTTGCCGCGGAAGGTCAGCGCGCGCCAGCGGCTCTTGGCCGACGCGCCGTCGACCGACAGGTTGGCGAGCGGATCGTCGATCAGCTGGGTGTTGAGCGCGCCCGGCCCGGTAACGTCGCCGGCTTGCGCGGCAAGCCACTTGGCGATGGCGGCGCGGCCCTCGACCGTCTTATCGCCCCACACGATGCGGCCTTTCGCCGCGAACAGATCGGCCATCTCGCCCCACAACGCGTATTGCGCGTACTGGGCGTAGGTGCGCTGCACGGTCTTCACAGCGCGCAGCGATTCCAGACGGGTCACGTCACGTGCAAGCTCGTCGACCTGCTGGGTCGAGGGCGCCTGCGCGTAAGCGGCGGTGGGGGCGGCGGCGGCGGAAACCAGAGGCACAAGCGCGATCGCGGCAAGACGAAGTGGTAGGCGAGGCATCGCGGCTCCTGACATGGTGTTTTGCCGCAGCATGTGGCGCGCTCCACGCGGAGGCAAGCGTCGAGCCGACAGGCGGCGCCGCAATGCCGATGATAGCGCCATTTCAGTCAAGCTTTGCAGCCGTGGCCGGGCGTCCGGGTAAAATGTAACCGCCTGCCGGGTAAAGCCGTTCCGCAGGCCGGAAAGTAGCAAAAAGCACGGATCCGCGTGTGTTGACACTATCAGGGGCAGGTGCGACGTTTTTTGAGGTAACGGGTTGCCGCTCAATGCCGGAACCCTTCTGGGAGGGATGGCCTGATGGACTTGATCAGCACAACCGGTCTGCCCGCCGCTGGCAGGGCTCAGGCGTGGGGAGCCCTCTACGCCACGCGTATGAGCAAGTGCGAGTTCACGCCCGCCGACAAGGACAAGTTCGACGCCGAGCTGCGCATCACCAAGCTCGGCCCCGTCAAGCTGGCGCGCCATTCGATCGATCGCTGCAGCGTCGAGCGCAAGCAGAGCGACATCCTGAGCAATGCGCCGCGGCTGTATAACTTCCTGCTCATGGCGGAAGGCAGCAGCACCTTCTACCATTGCGGCAAGGAATCCGATCTTTCGCCCGGTGACTTCGTGCTGTGCGACACCGGGCTGCCGCATTACTTCAGCACCCATGAGCCGTCGGTAACGGTGATGGTTCGTGTCCCGTCGGAGATCCTGCGGGCCTACCTGCCGACGCCGGAGCAGTTCTGCGGCCAGCATCTCGGCCGGGCGACCGGCCTTACCGGCACCGTGGCGGCTATGGTGCATGAGCTGAGTGCTGGCGATAGCCAGCAGTGCTCGCCGCTCTACGAGGATCGCGTCGCGCGCTATCTGCTCGAACTGATCTCGATGTCTTATACCATGGGCTGCGACGCGCGGCCCGATGCGTCCGCTATCGCGTGGCAGCGGCGCAAGGATGTGATCCAGTTCATCGAGGACCACTTGCGCGACCCCGATCTGTCGCCGGCCTCGATTTCCCTCGGCCTGCGCGTCTCGCCGCGCTACTTGCGGACAGTGTTCTCGTCAGGCGGGGAGAAGATGTCGGGCTATATCCTGCGCCGCCGGCTCGAAGAATGCGCCAGGCAGATGTGCAATCCGGCGTGGAACGCCCACACCCTGACCGAGATCGCCTTTTCGTGGGGCTTCAACAGCGCGGCGCATTTCACCCGTACCTTCCATGAAAAGTACGGCATGGCGCCGCGCGATTTCCGCAAGCAGGGCATGGTCCGGCTTGGCCTTCCGACAGAAGTAGCGGACTAAAGCGGGCCGGAGACGGGCTTCTCAAGTGTCTATAAAGGCACCCGTATCGCAGTGCGGGGCCATCCTTCCCCAATGATCGCGACCATGCCGATCCCGGGCTTGGCCGGCGTGCGCGCGGATCGCACAAGTTGTTCGGCCCAAGCAGTCAAGTCGCAGCCCGGCCTGAGCAATAACCCGTTGGCTTAATTCGCCCCTTGCGCCCGTTGCGGCGCAACCGGCGTTTCCGAAGACCGGGTTCGAAAACCCGGAAAGCCGGACGAACAGGGATTGAGGCATTGGCATTGGCGTTCAGGTTGCTCGATACGCATGCGCATTTGGTTTCCGACGATTGGGATGCGTATCCGCCGCGGCCGTTCGGACCGGGCCTCCCGACGCCGGAGCGCACCAGGTTCACGGTTACTGCGGAAGACCTGATCCGGATGATGGACGCCAACGCCGTGGCGCAGGCGTGCCTTGTCCAGCGGGGCCACATCTACGGCTACGACAACAGTTACATCCTCGATTCTGCCGCCCGTTACCCGGACCGGCTGTTCCCGGTGGTGATCCTCGATGTGCAGGACGAGGAAACGCCCGCCGCCTACCGCGCGCTGGTGCGCGATGGACGGGCGCACGGCTTCCGCATGGCGCAGTCGCGCCCCTGGCTGCTCGATACCGCCTGGATGTCCTCTCCTGTCGCGATGCAGGTGTGGGACGCGTGCGCCGAAGCCGGCACACCGATGACGCTGATCGTGTTCAACAATCACCTGTCCTATGTCCTGCCGCTGATCAAAGTGCTGGCGGAACGTTACCCTGAGCTGCCGGTGATTCTCGACCACGCCGGCACGCACTACGGCGCCTCCCAGTACGAGGTGGCGCTGGCGGCCGAGGCCGGTGGCACGATTCCTGCTCCCCCGGCGCCCGACTACGGCATCGATTCCACAATCCGCATCTTCGAGGATGTGCCCAACGTCCACTTCAAGATCACCGAGATCAACATGGAGCGGTTCGAGAAGGCCGGGGTCAGGGCCGCCGACTTCGTGCGGCGCATGGTCGACACGTTCGGCGACGAGCGCCTGGTCTGGGGATCAGACGTCGGCCAGAGCCGGCTGTGGAACTACGAACAGAAGGTGGCGATGGCGCGGGGCGCCGCCGAGCTGCTGAGCGAGGCCGAAGCCTGCAAGTTCCTGCATGACAATGCCGGCCGGATCTACCGCTTCAATCCTGCTCCGGCATCGACGAGTCCAACGGTCTTGCCTGCAGGTAACCTCCCTTAGGCGAGACCACCCCCTCGGCTGCGCGGTACCACGATCGTTCATGATGGTGCCGTGCAGCCGCCTTGTCTTCCCTGAGGCCGTTGCTCGGGCGAACACGCGATTCTGCGACGTTCAGGGGGCCGCGAGATCGGTCCCGAATTGATCGCTTGGCGCCCGTGCAGCCGGTTGCTCGCCGCCGGCTTGTAAGCTATTGGTTAACCACCCGATCGAGTTCGGCCGCAAGGGAGCGGCCCGTCGGGTAAAGGCCCGGCGCGCGGGGCGCCGGTCCGCTGTTATATGTTCCGGCGCGTCCGGGGCGGGGGGAAATCCAAATGACGGGTCGTGCGAATGCTCGCGTCGCGATAGTTATCGCGCGGACGGTTGACCGTTTTATCGGCAAGTTCGACTTCGCGGCGCTCGATGAGGATCTTCGGAGCGAAGCGCTACGGGAGATCGCGCGGCTTCGCGCCGGGCTTGGCCGCAACTCTCTGCTGATCGATTCCGCATACGCCAAGCTCGAGAGCGCGTTGCGTCGCCGCGGCCCGTCGACGGTGAAAACCAACCCGCAGGCTTCCCGCAAGCTCGCCCTGCTGCTTCGCACGCTCGCACCGCTGGCGATGGCGAGTGCCGCCCTGAGTACGGTCGTCGCATCCCCGGCGATGGCCGCGCTGCCGGTCTACGGGATCGGCGACACGATCGAGAACCCGGCGACCGGGGACGACGAAACCGTCGCCAAGCTTCTCGATAATTATGCAGTGGTGACCTCGGCCGGGCACTTCATCCTCCTCGCCCAGACCGTGGGCGACACTTTCTCCGTGACGGACATTTCGGTCGATCCGGCCGTCGTCACGAATTACGAGGTGACTGCCGTCTCCAAGAACGGCGACGATCGGGTGATCGGCGTCACCGTCAAGAACCTTGGCAACAACGCGACGTCTTCGATCAGCACCACGGCCGATTACAACGAGGCGCCCCCGATCGGCGGGGGAACCGGGACCGGCTTCGAGTCTCCGCCGTCCACGCCCGGAGATCCGTATCGGGATATCCGCGGCGGCGGCGACGGTGGCGATGGCCGCGATGGCGGCGGCGTCTGTTTCGGAGCGCTCGGCTGCATCGAATATTCGCCGGGAGACGGCGGCAACGGCGGCACCAGGGATCCCTTCACCTCCACGGTCGAGGTGTCGTGGGGCGAAATCCACACCACCACTGACAACAATGCGGGCATCGTTATCGTCAGCAAGGGCGGCGACGGCGGCGACGGCGGCACCGGTTACGGCAACATCCCACCGGCGCACGGCGGTGGTGGCGGCAATGGCGGGACAGTTACCGGGACCAACGAGACGACGGTCATCACCGAAGGAACCAACAGCTACGGCATGCTGGTGCAGAGCGTCGGCGGGCGTTCGGGTTCCGGCGGCAACTGCTACATCGCCTGCTCCGGCGGCGGTCCCGGCACGCCGGGCAACGGCGGCTCGGCCACGGGCATAAACGCTGGTTCGATCACCACCGGCGGCGACGACGCAATCGGCCTCTACGTCCAGAGCAGCGGCGGCAATTCCGGCACCGGCGGGAACAGCTACGGCATTGTCGGCGATGCCGGCGGTGGCGGATTCGGCGGCAATGGCGGCGAAGCGCACGCGGTCAACAACGGCTTGATCAACACCACTGGCGATCGGGCCTATGGCGTCCTTGCCCAATCGATCGGTGGCATCGGTGGCAATAGCGGCAACTCCGCCGGCATCGTCGCGTGGAGCGCCGACGCCGGAAGCGGCGGGCACGGCGGCCACGCCTGGGTCGAACTCGGCTCGGGCAGCATCACGACGACCGAAGGCGATTGGGCTCATGCCGTGTTCGCGCAATCGGTCGGCGGCGGCGGCGGTTCCAGTGGTTGGAGCGGCGGCGCGGCCAGCTTCGGCGCGAGCGGCGGCAGCGGCGGCTACGGCGGCAGCGTCGATGTCGATGCCGCTGAGGGTGCCTATATCGAAACCGAAGGGCAGGGCGCCTACGGCATTTACGCGGAGTCCGTCGGCGGTAGCGGTGGCACGGCCGGTGGCACCGGCGGTGCCTTCACGATGGGCGGCAAAGGCGGCTCCGGCATGACCGGCGGCAACGTCACCGTCGACAGCTCGGCCACGATCATCACCCATGGAATCGATTCACGCGGCATCTTCGCCCAATCGATCGGCGGCGGCGGCGGCAGTGCCAACGCTTCGGGTGGCCTGGTTTCGCTCGGTGGCAGCGGCGGCAACGGTTCGGACGGCGGTACGGTCACCGTCACGCTCGGCGCGGCAAGCCACATCAAGACCGCGGAACTCGGCGCCGATGGCGTCTTCGCGCAATCCGTCGGCGGCGGCGGCGGTTCGGGCGCAGCCTCTGGCGGGCTCGTAGCGCTCGGCGGTGAGGGCGATGTCGGCGGGGCTGGCAAGGCGGTCACCGTCAACAACGCTGGCGATATTGAAACCGATGGCGATCTCGCGCGCGGCATCTTCGCGCAGTCGATCGGCGGCGGCGGCGGCAGCGGCGGCAGCGGTGGCGGGCTGGTTGCGATCGGCGGCTCGGCCAATTCGGGCGGCGGCGGCGGCGATGTCACGCTCGGCAGCGCCGGTTTTATCCAAACGGGCGGCGACTTCAGCCAAGGCATTTTCGCGCAATCGGTGGGCGGTGGCGGCGGCAGTGGCGGCGATGCGGGCGGCCTCGCCGCGATCGGCGGCAGCGGCAGCGCCGGCGGGATCGGCGGCACCGTCATCGTCTCGAACTCCGGCCTCGTCACGACCGGCGGCAACATGTCGTCGGCGGTGCAGGCGCAGTCAATCGGCGGCGGCGGCGGTGAGGGCGGCTCAACCGGCGGCGTCCTGCTGACCATCGGCGGCAAGGGCGGAACCGGCACCAGCGCCGGCGATGTCACCGCGACAATTACGGGCGGCTTGCTGCCCACGGGTGACGATGACGTGCCGTTCGTGCGCGCGGGCATGCACACGACCGGCGACGATTCGCACGGCCTGTTCGTGCAGTCGGTCGGCGGCGGCGGCGGCAACGGCGGCTCGTCGGCATCGGTCAGCGCATTCGTCGGCGTCGCGATCGGTGGTGACGGCAATACCGGGGGCAATGGCGGCACCGCGACGGTCAACTTTGTCCCGAAGACCGAGACGGTCGACGGGGCGGACCAGCAAGTCAATCCGCTGATCGTGACCGAAGGCGACCGCTCGCGCGGCGTCTACGTCCAGAGCGTGGGCGGCGGCGGCGGCAGCGGCGGCTATGCCGCCAACCTGACGGTCGGCGCCTTTGGCGCGGTCAGCGTTTCGCTCGGCGGTTCGGGCGCCAGCGGCGGCAATGGCGGCCATGTCGACGTGAACGGCGACATCGATGTCATCACCACCGGCGATTATTCCGAAGGCATGCTGCTGCAATCGATCGGTGGCGGCGGTGGTGCGGGCGGCTTCGCCGTGGCGGGATCGCTTTCGGGCGGCCTCGGGTTCTCCGGTTCGGTGTCAGTCGGCCTCGGTGGTTCGGGCGGCGACGGCGGCTTCGGCGGCCTCGTCGAGATGGATTCCGGCGGCTCGATCGTTACCGGCGGCGATTTCTCCACCGGCCTGCTGGCGCAGAGCGTCGGCGGCGGCGGCGGCGCGGGCGGCTTCAGCGTTGCGGCCGGTGTGGCGGCCTCGGATACGGCTGCACTGGCGATCACGGTCGGCCTGGGCGGTTCGGGCGGCGACGGCGGTGTCGGCGGCACGGTCGACGTCAGCTTCGACGGCGACATCTCTACCGGCGTCGACGTGGACGACGTCGATCACGGCGGCGAAAATGCCGTTGGCGCGATCATCCAGTCGGTCGGTGGCGGCGGCGGCGCCGGCGGTTTCAACGTTTCGGGCTCGATCGCGGGAGCGGGCGTCGCGTCGGGCGGTGTCGCGGTCGGTCTCGGCGGCAATGGCGGCGGCGGCGGCAATGGTGGCCAGGTCACGGGTGCCATCGGGGGCAATATCAGCACCCGGGGCGACCGTTCGAGCGGTGCGATCATCCAGTCGGTCGGTGGCGGCGGCGGCAGCGGCGGCTTCAACGTAAGCGGAACCATCACCGCGAGCGGCACCGCGTCCGGCGGCGTTTCGGTCGGTCTCGGCGGTTCGGGCGCTGGCGCGGGCAACGGCGGCATCGTGACCAGCAGCGTGGACGGGACGATTCTGACGCTCGGCGATCAGTCGGACGGCATGCTGGTCCAGTCGGTTGGCGGCGGCGGCGGCAGCGGCGGCTTCAACGTCTCCGGCAATATCGCAGCGAGCGGAGTGGCCGGAATCGGCGTTTCGGTTGGGCTCGGCGGCTCGGGCGGTAGCGGCGGCGACGGCGGAAGCGTCACCGCGCACGCTTATGACACGATCCAGACGATGGGTGATCAGTCGCGCGGCTTCATCGCGCAGTCGATCGGCGGCGGCGGCGGTGCCGGCGCATTCAACATCAGCGGCAACCTCGCCGTCGGCGGTACCGGGTCCGCTTCGGTCGGCGTCGGTCTCGGCGGTTCGGGCGGCAGCGGCGGCGACGCGCTCGGCGTTATAGCCAGCGCGAAGGCAATTTCGACCGAGGGCGACGATTCGGCGGGCTTCATCGCGCAGTCGATCGGCGGCGGCGGCGGCGCGGGCGGGTTCAACGTCACTGCCGGCCTGTCGTTCAGCAGCACGGCGTCGGGCTCGATCGGCGTCGGTCTCGGCGGCGCAGGCGGCGGCGGCGGCAGTGCGTACACCGTGGACGCGACCGTGGTCGGCAACGTCGTCACCAAGGGCGATCGCTCGGGTGCCATTCTGGCGCAGTCGGTCGGCGGCGGCGGCGGCAGCGGCGGCTTCAACGTTAGCGGCGATATCGCCGCGGCCGGGACCGGTGCGGCCTCGGTCAGCATCGGTATCGGCGGCAGCGGCGGGACGGCCGGCAATGCCGAGGCCGTGACGCTCAACTTCACCGGCGCTGCGCAGACGGGCGAGGATCCCGAGGACGGCGACCGCGGAGCGTACAGCGACGGCATCGTCGCGCAGTCGATCGGCGGCGGCGGCGGCAATGGCGCCTTCAATGTGACCGGCAACATCGCCGCAGCAGGCACCGGCGCGGGCCAGGTCGGCGTCGGGATCGGCGGACATGGCGGCGGCGGCGGCACCGCCGGCTCGGTGACGCTCAATGTCAACAATGGCGTAACGACCAGCGACCTCACGCGGGTCGCGGCGATCACCCGGCAGGATCACAGCGCCGGCATCATCGCGCAATCGATCGGCGGCGGCGGCGGCAATGGCGGCTTCAACGTCACCGGCGGGATGAGCTTCGGCGGCACCGGCGCTGGCGGCGTGAACGTCTTTATCGGCGGCACCGGCGGCACCGGCAGTTCCGCCGGCATCGTCACGGCGGACATCAGCGGCTTCACCCAGACAATGGGCGACGACAGCCTCGGCATTCTGGCGCAATCGGTCGGCGGCGGCGGCGGCAACGGCGGCTTCAACGTCGCCGCCGGCCTGACTTTCGGCATGGAAGGCTCGGGCAGCGTCAACGTCGGCGTTGGCGGCGGCGGCGGCAGCGGTGGAAGCGGCGAAGCCGTCACCCTGCGCATCAATGACCAGATCGCGGTGCCCCAGATCGAACTCGTGGCAGCCATGACCAATGGCGATCGTTCCGCGGGCGTAATTGCGCAGTCGCTGGGCGGCGGCGGCGGCAACGGCGGCTTCAACGTGTCTGCGGGGATCAACATCTCCGGCGGGTTCACCGGCGGCGCCAATATCGGCGTCGGCGGCACGGGCGGAGACGGGGGCGGGGCCGGCAAGGTCATCGCCGACATCACCGGCGGCATCGGCACGCGCGGCGACCAGAGCGGCGCGCTGCTCGTCCAGTCGGTCGGCGGCGGCGGTGGCAACGGCGGCTTCAATGTCAGTGGCGGGATCGCCCTCGCCATGGACGGTGGCGGACAGCTCGGCGTGGGTATCGGCGGCTTTGGCGGCAAGGGCGGCAGCGGCGGCGATGTGACGCTCGATTTCAACCAGCGCACCGAAGATGAGGACAATACCCTCGTCGCGGTATCGACCGGCGGCGCCGATTCCGACGCGGTGGTCGTCCAGTCGCTCGGCGGCGGCGGCGGCAATGGCGGCTTCAACGTCACCGGCAACATGAGCCTGTCGGCGGGGGCCGGGGCGGGCAATCTCGGCGTGGGCGTCGGCGGCTTCGGCGGCGACGGCGGCGGCTCGGGCATCGTGACCTCCAGCATCGCGGGCGATATCGGCACGACCGGCGTCAATTCCGACGCCGTGCTGGTGCAGTCGGTGGGCGGCGGCGGCGGCACGGGCG
>CAYNXB010000053.1:0-17007 GCA_964401045.1 uncultured Sphingomonadaceae bacterium
CGAAGGAGCCGGGCAAGGTTTCGGCCGGAACGATCAAGCGCAGCAAGCTTGCCGAGCTCGCCGAAGTGAAGATGAAGGATCTGAACGCCAACGATATCGAGCAGGCGACCAAGATCATCGAAGGCTCGGCCCGCTCGATGGGCCTCCAAGTGGTGGAGGGCTGACCGATGGCCAAGCAGACCAAGAAGCAGAAGCTGATCGCGGGCAAGATCGATCGTGAGAAGTTCTACGGCCTCTCGGAAGCGCTTGCCGCGCTCAAGGAGCACGGCAGCAAGAAGTTCGACGAGACGGTCGAAGTGGCGATGAACCTCGGCGTCGATCCGCGCCACGCGGACCAGATGGTGCGCGGCATGGTCTCGCTCCCGGCCGGCACCGGTAAGGACATGAAGGTTGCCGTGTTCGCCAAGGGCGACAAGGCCGATGCGGCCCTGAAGGCTGGCGCGGACAAGGTCGGCGCGGAAGACCTGATGGAAGACATGCAGGCCGGCAACCTCGATTACGATCGCGTGATCGCCACTCCGGACATGATGGGCGTGGTCGGCCGGCTCGGTAAGGTGCTGGGTCCGAAGGGCCTGATGCCGAACCCCAAGCTCGGTACGGTGACGATGGACGTCGCCCAGGCGGTCAAGGACGCCAAGGGCGGCCAGGTCGAATACCGTGTCGAAAAGGCCGGCATCATCCATTCGGGGATCGGCAAGCTGTCGTTCTCGGACGATCAGCTGGTGCAGAACTTCAAGGCGCTGACCGATGCGGTCATCAAGGCCAAGCCTGCGGGCGCCAAGGGCAAGTTCGTGCGCAAGGTCTCGGTGACCTCGTCGATGGGGCCGGGCCTGAAGATCGACCTGGCGGACGTCGAAGGCGCGTAAGCGTTACAGCAGATCACCAAGGGGGCCGGTGGAGCGATCCGCCGGCCCTTTTGCTTTTAAGGCCCTGGCGATCCAGCCGGTAGCTGCTCCTCGTCGACCGGCTCGTCCTCGCGGATGTCGGGATGACGCGCCGCAGCGCACTTCGACGTGCCCCGGCGGCATGGGCGTCAACGATCCGCCTTCGAAGACGTCGGCTTCACGGACCGCCGTTTGCTGCGGGCCGGGGACCGGATGGATGCTGCCTCACACGAGCGGTAGCCGGTCGCGGGTCTGGCGCGGGTATCTCGATGGGCGTAGGAGCCAGGCATGAGCGAAGAGAGCGCATCGGACCTGATCGATAGCAAGATCGCCAGTCTCGGCGACTGGCGCGGCAAGACGCTGGCGAAGCTGCGCGCCTTGATCCGCGAGGCCGATCCGGAAGTGATCGAGCAGGTTAAATGGCGCAAGCCGAACAACCCCGCGGGCGTGCCGGTGTGGGATCATGCCGGGATCGTGTGCACCGGTGAAACCTACAAGGACAAGGTCAAGCTGACCTTCGCCCACGGCGCGGCGCTCGACGATCCGAAGCGCCTGTTCAACGCGAGCCTCGACGGCAACACGCGCCGCGCGCTCGACCTGTTCGAAGGCAACGAGATCGACTGCGAGGCGTTCAAGGCGCTGTTCCGCGAGGCGGCCGCCTTCAACGAGGCCCGCCCCAAGAGAAAGTAGCAGATGCGCGCGTGCTCAGCGCGCCGGCCAGCCGCTGCGCATGCCGTAGGGAACCCCGGTCATCAGCGCTTCGATACGTGTGAGCAGCCCGTTCTCGATGCGAAACGCTTCGGCGATCATCCAGGTGAACGGACGATCTATGCCCGTCGTCGGTGTGCCGTCGGCCAGCGCATAATCGCGCACGGTGCCTGCATGGTCGAAGAAGGCAAACGCGAACACCGTTCCCCTTGCCTCATCGACGACCGGATACCGGCGTTCGCGGATCCGGGTGACGAAGCGGAAGAAGCCGGTTTCGAACTGCTGACGGGCCGATAGCGCGCGAAACGCTTCGAGATAGGGCGTCTTGCCTGCGGTGGGGCTCGGCGGCACTTGCGTGGTGCGAAAGCCGTTCTCGATCCGCACGCAATCGTCGGCAAACGGATAGTCCCCCTTGCCGTCGTTCTGCTCGAGGCCGGCGAAATACTGGTCCGCCACGTGCACCAGCTCTCCGCGGCCGGGCCGCTGTTCAATCGGTATTGGATCGAACCAGTGCGGGTCCGGCGCGCCGGCCGCATCGAGCGCGGCCGGACCGTCGCCGAAGGCATCGACACCGCCGAAAAGCGCCGGGCGGGACACGAGGCATTCGATTTCGGAAACCGCGTCGCCTCGCACCGCGATCCGCAGCGCCATGATCGACCGTGTCCGCCCTTCGGTTACCGAGGCAAAGCATGCGACCTGCCCTTTATCGGTGTCGACGATCACGTGGCGGTAAGGGCCCACCGCGTCGGCGGTTGCCCACAAGCCATCGCCGAGCGCCAGTTCCTGGCCGTTCTCGGTGTAGCGGGTTCCAGGGCCGATCGCAGCCAGGCCGGGATCACGCGATCCCAGCGCGTCCAGCACCCTGCTCATGGCATGATCGAGCTTGCTTTGCACGGCGGCTAGATTCCCCCTGGCGTGAAGTCGTAGCCTGCTTCGGCGAGCGCTTCGCTCAGTGTGTCGACGCAGCTGGCGAGTTCGTCCGCGTCGGTCGAGCGGATCACGAAGTTGGCGCCGACGCGGCCTTCCCGGAAGAAGGGGTAAGAACCGATCTGCGCCGCAGGGTGCGCCTTTTCAACCTCGCGCAGCAGGTCCGCGACCTCGCTTTCCGCCACCCAGCAGCCGAGCGTCTCGGTTAGCAGCGGCGCCCCGCCTTCGAGCGTGCCGGTGAGCGCGTCGAGCATCTGCGCGGTGATATGCGGCACTCCAGCCATCATATGGACGTTGCCGATCTTGATCCCCGGCGCACCCGACATGCGGTTGGGGATGAGATCGGCGCCTTGGGGCACCCGCGCCATCCTGAGGCGCGCCTCGGTCACGCCGCCGCGCGTGGCGTAGTAGTCTTCGAGGATCCGCCGCGCTTCCGGGTGCACCACCACCGGCACGCCGAGCGCTTTGGCAATCGCGTCCACGCTGATGTCATCGTGCGTTGGGCCAATGCCGCCTGTCGTGAACAGGTAATCATGCGTCGTCCGCAGCGCGTTTACGGCTTCGACGATCCGCGCTTCGACGTCCGGCACCACGCGCACCTCGGTGAGGCGGATGCCCTGTACCTGGAGCCAGCTCGCCACCTGGGCGATGTTCTTATCGTGCGTGCGGCCAGAGAGAATCTCGTCGCCGATGACGACGAGGGCGGCGGTCCAGATGCGTTCGGCGGTCATCTCAGGCAGGCACGCCCGCAGGTGCGTTCTCGAACGCGAGCACGCCGTCATCGGCCGGGCGGTCGCGGAAATCGCGGCGATCCTCGAAGTAATCCATGTTGAGCCGCCACGGCGGGCGGTCGGCGTTCTTCGGCATCTGGCTCTTGGTGCGCTGGAGATAGCCGGAAGAAAAGGCCGCGTAGACGTCGTCGTCGACCAGGCCATGGTCATCCGCCAGCCGCGGCGTCACCACATCGGCGTGCTTGCCGCGCATCAGCTCCAGCACCCGGCACGCGAACTCGGCGGTGTTGTCGGCGCGCAAGGTCCAGCTCGCATTGAGATAGCCGAACACCACAAACAGGTTGGGCACGTTGGAGAACATGCACCCGCGATAGAAATAGCGCTCGTTCCATGCGACCGGCGCCCCGTCGAGGCTGATGGCGATCTTGCCGCCCATGGTCAGCGCGAGGCCGGTGGCGGTGACGATCAGGTCGGCCGGGATCAGCTCGCCCGAGGCAAGGCGGATGCCATCCTTCTCGAACCGCTCGATCGTGCCGGTGACGACCGCGGCACTGCCGCTGCGGACCGCTTCGAACAAGTCGCCATCGGGCACCAGGCACAGCCGCTGTTCCCACGGGTTGTACGGCGGGGTGAAGTCCTTCGCCGACCACGCCGGGCCAAGCGCCTTCTGCGTCTGCCTGGTGAGGAACGCCGAGGCCTTCTCCGGCCGCGCGCGCATCCGTTTGAAGAAGAACGCGTGGAGCCCGATGTTCTTGGCCCGGGTGAGCTTGTAGGCGAGCTTGCCCGGCAGCAGCTTGCGCAACCAGTTGGCGATCGCATCCTTCGACGGGCGGGCGCCCATCCACGTCGGCGTGCGCTGGAGCATGGTCACGTGCGCGGCTTTCCCGGCCATCGCCGGGACGATCGTCACCGCGGTCGCGCCCGAGCCGATCACCACCACGCGCTTGCCCGCATAGTCGAGATCGGCCGGCCAGAACTGCGGATGGACGATGCGCCCGGAGAAGTCCTCACGCCCCGCGAATGCCGGGTCGAACGGCGCGTCATAATCGTAATAGCCCGAGCCCAGGTAGAGCACGCGGGCGGTGACCGTCCGCCGCTGGCCGGCCTGCTCCAGCTCGACATGCCAGCGCGCCTCTGCCGCGCGCCAGTCGGCGGCGATGACCTTCGTCCCGAACGCGATGTGCCGGCGGATGCCGCGCTCGTCGACGATTCGGTTGAGATAGGCGAGGATCGCCGGTCCATCGGCAATCGATTTCTCATCGATCCATGGCTCGAAGCGGAAGCCCAGCGAATGCATGTCGCTGTCCGATCGAACTCCGGGATAGCGGAAGAGGTCCCAGGTTCCGCCCAGTTTGTCCCGCTGCTCGACGATCGCGAACCCTGTTGCCGGGCTCAGCATCCTGAGATGTGCTGCCATCGAAATGCCCGAAATGCCCGCGCCAACGATCAGCACGTCGTGATGGGGCCCGGTGGCGAGAGGGGAATGGAGGTTCATGGCCGTATTCCGACAATTGCCAGCCGCGCGCCTCTCTGTCACCACCCGCGCGCATGACGATCATTGCCGCACGCCGCTACCGCGATGGAAAGCCGCTCGCGCCGTCGCTCGATCTCGAAGCGGGCGAACCGCTCGCGCCGGGCGAATTCGACTGGGTCGGCCTCTATGAGCCGAGCGCGCAGGAAATGGCGCTGATCGGCGATCGCTATCACCTGCACCCGCTGGCGATCGAGGACGCGCTCAGCATCGCCCAGCAGCCCAAGGTCGAGACGTTCGGGGAGACGGTGTTCGTTATCGCCAAGACCGCGGAGATCGATAAGCTCGAATCGATCGTCTATGGCCACACTGCAATGTTCGTCGGACCGAACTTCATCGTTACGGTCCGGCTCGGCAGCCATCGTGCGCACGATCGGTTGCGCGCCCAGTTGGAGCTCAATGCAGAGCGACTCAGCGAAGGCGCGGATTTCGTGCTTCACGCGGTGCTCGATTTCATCGTCGACGGCTATTTTCCACTGCTCGACCATCTCGAACACAGGGTGACCGAGATGGAGGAGGGGGCGGTCTCCAAATTTCCCGACCAGGCGCGCATCCGCCGCATCTTCCGCCTGCGCCGCGGGCTGCGCAAGTTCGAAGTCGTCGCCGCACAGATGGAAGAGACGGCCGGCAAGCTGCTCCACCTGGAGCTGCCGTGCATAGACGCCCGCGCGCGGCCCTATTTCCGCGACGTCTACGATCACGCGCGCCGTGCGGAAACGCGGGCGCACGGGCTCAACGAAACGATGGCCGGGATCATCGAGATCGCCGGCCTGCTCGAACAGAGCCGGCAAGGCGCGATCACCCGCCAGCTTGCGGCGTGGGCGGCGATCCTCGCCGTGCCGACCGCGATTGCGGGGATCTACGGGATGAACTTCCGCTTCATGCCCGAGCTGACCTGGCGCTACGGCTACTTCATCGTACTCGCCGCGATCGCGGCGATCTGCGCGATGCTGTTCCTGCGCTTCCGGCGGATCGGCTGGCTCTAGCTCACTCGGCCGGCTGGCCGTCGCGTTCACTGAAGATCATCGAGCGGTCCGGCAGGTCGTCCCAATCGATCGCGTAGCTGTCGCCGCTGGTTCCTTCGAGCTGCTCGCGTGCGGCCTGTACGGTGTTCGACAGCAGGCAGGCTATGGTCATCGGGCCGACGCCGCCCGGCACCGGCGTTACCGCCTTGGCGTGCTGGACCTCGTCGAAGGCGACGTCGCCGACCAGCCTGGTCTTGCCGTCTTCACCCTTGATGCGGGTGATGCCGACGTCGATGATCACCGCACCGGGCTTGACCCAGTAGCCCTTGACCAGCTCGGGCGCGCCGGCGGCGGCGATGATGATGTCCGCCCGGCGGGCGATATCGGCCAGGTTCTCGGTATAGATGTGGGTGACGGTGACCGTCGCCTCACGTTCCAGCAGCAGCATAGCGATCGGCTTGCCGACGATGTTCGACTTGCCGATCACCACCGCGTTCTTGCCGGTGAGATCGTCTATCACCGTGTCGAGCAGCTTCATCACCCCCAGTGGGGTGCAAGGAACGATCCCGCCGGTGCCGGTGCTGAGACGGCCGACGTTGACCGGGTGAAACCCGTCGACGTCCTTCGACGGCACGATCGCCCGCAGGACAAGCCCGGTGTCGATGTGCTCTGGCAGCGGAACCTGGACCAGGATGCCGTGCACTTCCGGATCGGCGTTGAGGCGCGCGACCAGCGTCAGCAGCGCATCCTGCGTGGTTTCCGCCGGCAGCCGATGCTCGAAGCTGCGGATGCCGACTTCCTTCGACTGCTTGATCTTGCGCCCGACGTAGACTTCGCTCGCCGGGTCCTGACCGACCAGCACCACCGCGAGGCCGGGGCGGGGCATGCCCGCCGCGACCATCGCGTCCACTTGCGCCTTGGTTTCCTGATCGACCTTGCGGGCGACCGTGCGCCCGTCGATTATCGCCGCCATCGGATCAGTGCTTGGCTGCGTAGTTGTTGATCCATTCGGCCGACGGGGTCAGCGCGCCGAACGGGTAGAAGTGCAGCCGCACGCGGCCGTGCTGCGGGGTCAGGCCCTTCTCGAGCGACGCGACCAGCTTGTCCGGCCCGGCGCTGCCGATGAGGTTGGTGATCGAGATGCCGTACTTCTTCATCACGCTGGCCGAGGCGCCGACGCCGCAGCGCTTGGCGAAACCGAGCAGGCGCTTGATGCCGGCCGGGCCGGGAACGCCGAGGCGCACCGGCACGTCGATCCCGCGCGCGCGCATCTCGCCGATCCAGGCGATGATCGCGTCGTCGTCGAAAGCGAATTGCGTGACGATCAGCGGCACCATGCCGTGGGCGCGGACCGCGGCGAGCTTGCGTTCCATCCAGTCCCACAGCTCCGCCGGAGTGTTGTTCGGATGTCCTTCCGGGTGACCGCCGACGCCGACGATCTCGATGCCGTGCTTTTCGAGCAGGCCGGTTTCGATGATCTGCAGCGAGTTCTCGAACGGCCCTTCCGCCTCGGGCGGATCGCCGGCGATGATGAACACGCGCTTCACCCCGGCCTTGGTGGTGATGTCGCCGAGATACTGGTCGAGTTGCTCGACCGATTGCAGCCGCCGGGCGGAGAGGTGGACGATCGGCTCGAAGCCGAGTTCGCGCACCAGCACCGCGGCTTCGACTCGCTGGTCCATCTCCTCGCCGGGCAGGAAGGTCACAGCGATCTGAGTGCCCGGGCGGATCAGTGGCGCGGCTTCGCGCAGGCCGTCGAGCTCTTTCGCGGTCATCTCCAGCGAATAGCCATCGACCATGTTTTCACGCGGCTTTTCCCAATTCGGATGGATGGCGGCGTAGGAGGTATCGGCGGCAGTGGTCATGGCGGGTTTCGCTCCTCTCGGGCCCGCGCATAGACGCGCGGCGATTGTGCGAAAAGCCCCTAGCGCGAGAGGTGCAATTCGTATAGGCGAAAATTTCATACATGAGAATTTTGGGGCGAGCATGCTGCTGTTGCTTCCGGGTCTGGTCTGTGATTCGCGCATCTATGCGCCGCAGCTTGCTGCCTTCGAGGATGCGCGCGCGATCGACGGTTATGGACGCGCGGACACCCTGCAGGCGATGGCGTGGATGGCGCTCGACCTAGCCGACGCGGAAGGCGCCGAGACCTTCGACCTGCTCGGGCATTCAATGGGCGGGCGAGTCGCGCTCGAAGTGTTTCGCCTCGCCCCCGGCCGGGTGAGGCGCCTCGGCCTGATGTCGACCGGAACTCATCCGCTGCGCGCGGGCGAGCCGGCCAAGCGGGCGGCCTTGCAGGCGATCGGCTACGATCAGGGTTATCCGGCGCTGATAGACGCGTGGCTGCCACCGATGGTCGCTGAGGCCAACCGCGCCGATCCGGCGATCTACGCACCGATGCGGCAGATGTGCCTCGATGCCGGGCAGGACGTGTTCGACGCGCAGATCCGCGCGCTCCTCGCCCGTCCCGAGCAGGCGGGTCTCCTGCCGCTGATCGGCTGCCCCACGCTGGTGCTGACAGGCGCGCTCGATACCTGGAGCCCGCCCGCCCAGCACGAGGAGATCGCCGCGGCGATCCCCGATGCCGAGCTCGTCATCGTTCCAGGCGCCGGACACATGATCCAGCGCGAAGCCCCGGAAGCGGTGAACGACGCGATTGCCGGCTGGCTTGGCCGGGCGGCGTGAGATTCAACCCATAACCCCTTCAATCGAGAGGAACGAGTAGATGAGTGAAACCCTTCAACAGAAGCTTGATTCGGCCGGCAACGTCGTCGAACTGCTGCGCAACCAGCAGGTCGGACCGAATCCCTATCCGGGCGTTCCCGCCGAATATTCCAACTGGCGCAACGAGCAGCGCGGCTGGGCCGAGAGCGCGGTGCTGTTCAACCAGAGCTACCACATGGTTGAGCTCTACGTCCGTGGTCCGGACGCGTTCGCGCTGCTCGAATACCTCGCGATCAACAGCTTCAAGAACTTCACCGTTAACAAGGCCAAGCAGTTCGTTCCGGTGACCCCGGACGGCTACGTGATCGGCGACGTGATCCTGTTCTACCTGGCCGAGAACGAGTTCTCGCTGGTCGGCCGCGTGCCCGCGATCGAATGGGTCGAGTTCCACGCCCAGTATCCGAAGGCTGATGGCAGCAAGTGGGACGTCACCGTCGAGCGTGACGAGCGCACCGCGCTGCGCACCGACGGCAAGCGCAAGAACTACCGCTTCCAGCTCCAGGGCCCGAACGCGATGAAGACGCTGGAGAAGGCGATGGGGCAGACCCCGCCGGACCTGAAGTTCTTCAACATGGCGCACATCGATATCGGCGGTAAGGACGTCATCGCTCTGCGCCACGGCATGGCGGGTCAGCCCGGATACGAGCTGTTCGGGCCGTGGGAAGACTATCAGGCGGTCCACGCGGCGCTGGTTGCCGCGGGCAAGGACTTCGGCCTCGAGCTGGTCGGCGGCCGTGCCTATTCGTCGAACACGCTGGAATCGGGCTGGCTGCCTTCGCCGCTGCCCGCGACCTACACCGGCGATTCGCAGATGATGAAGGACTTCCGCCAGTGGGCTGGCGGCAATTCCTATGCCGGCATGTGCTCGATTGGCGGCAGCTACGTTCCCGACAGCGTCGAGGGCTACTACCTCACGCCGTGGGACATCGGCTACGGCCACATCGTCAAGTACGACCACGAGTTCGTCGGCCGCGAGGCGCTGGAGCGGATGGCTGGTGAGAAGCACAAGCAGAAGGTCACCCTCGCGCTCGATCCCGAGGATGTGCTGCGCGTGATCAGCTCGAACTTCGCCAAGGGCGAGCGGGCGAAGTACTTCGAGTTCCCGAGCGCGGTGTACTCGATGCATCCGTTCGACGAAGTGCGCGTGGACGGCAAGGCGATCGGCGTTTCGACCTGGATCGGCTATTCGCAGAACGAAGGCGCGATGCTCAGCCTGGCGATGATCGACCCGGACTACGTCGAGTTCGGCAAGGAAGTGACGCTGGTGTGGGGCGAGCCCAACGGCGGCACCAAGAAGCCGACCGTCGAGCCGCACGTGCAGACCGAGATCAAGGCGATCGTCTCGCCCGTTCCGTACTCGTCGGTGGCGCGTAACGCCTACGCCGACAGCTGGCGCGCGACCGGCAAGGGCACCAACGCCTGAGCTTCGGCTCCAAGGTAAAACGGGAAGGGCGGTCCGCGAGGGCCGCCCTTTCTTTATGCGCGGCGAAATCAGGCCGAAGCGAGCAGGTCGACGGTCCTGCCGAGCAGGTCCTTGACCCGGCGTTCAACTTCTTCGGAATAGCGCGGCAGCGGCACGGCGACCGAGATCGCACCGACCACTTCGCCGTCGAGCGTCACCGCGCGGCCGATCCCGCGGATGCCGAGCGAAAACTCGTCGGCCGTCATGGCGAAGCCGCTCTTGCGGATCGCCGCGATCTGTTTGCGCAACGGCCCCTCGGCTGTGACCGTGGACGGAGTGAACTTCTCGCGCTTGCTCTCGATGAAGTAACGGTCGAGCTCCTCTTCCGGCAGCACGGCGAGCAGGGCTTTGCCCGAAGCGAGCGCGTGCATTGGCAGGCGCGTGCCGGTCGGCACGGCATAGCGCAGCGCCTGGTCGCTGGTTTCCGTGGCGATCGCCTCCATCTCCCACGCGCTGCGGATGAAGAAGCTGGCCGTCTCGTTCAGTTGGACGCGCAGCGCGCGCACCAGCGGTTGCACGCGTTCGGCGAGCGTGAACCGTGCGCCGCGCGTCTGCAGCCGCGCCAGGCCGGGGCCCGCGGTGTATCGCCGCCCCTGGCGCTGGAGGTAGCCACGCTCGACCAGCGTCGCGAGCAGGTAGGATAGGCTGGACACGGGGATGGCGAGCGCGGTAGCAATCTCCTGCGCCACCAGGGCGCGGTCCGTCGCGACGACATATTCGATGATGTCGAGCGTACGCGTGGCCGATTTGACCTGCGCCTGCATCGGGCTCGCGCCAGTACCGTTGGACGGTCCGGCTCCGTTGGTCTCTTCCGCCATGAGTGCAGTATTTCGCATACGCGAAATAAACGCAAGTGTGAAAGCCTCTTAGACGGAGACGGTGCTTCGGGAGCCTGTCTCGCCCGCCTTGTCAGCAATCCTAACGATCGTTAGCAATGCGGCAAGGGAGATGCCGGTGAGCGTGGAGAGTTTCGATTACATCGTGGTGGGTGCGGGCAGCGCCGGATGCGTCGTGGCCGCACGGCTGAGTGAGGACCCGCGCACCAACGTGCTGCTGCTCGAAGCGGGCGGGAGCGACCAGCACCTCTATCTCCGGATGCCGCTGGGCTTCCTCAAGGCCATGATGCACCCGCGTTTCAACTGGGACTATCTGAGCGAGCCGGAGCCCCATCTCGAAGGGCGGCGCCTGCCACTTCCGCGCGGCAAGGTGATGGGCGGCTGTTCGACGACCAACGGCATGTTCGCCATGCGCGGCCACCCGCTCGATTACGATCAGTGGGCTCAGCTCGGCGCGCGCGGCTGGTCCTACGCCGACGTGCTGCCGTACTTCCGCAAGCTCGAGGATTCCTGGCGGGGCGAGAATGCCTACCACGGAAAGGGTGGCCCGGTGGCGGTGCGGCCGATCGAATCGCCGTACCTGCATCACGAGCGGCTTATGGAAACAGCCGCAGGGGCCGGCTTCCCGACCAGCGAGGACCTCGCCGGTGAGCACGCGGAGGGGTTCGCACGCGGCGAGATCACGATCGACGACCGTGGCCGGAGGGCAAGCGCCGCCGCGGCCTATCTGGTGCCGGCGATGGGCCGGCGGAACCTCGATGTGCGCCAGGGCGTGCTGGTCCGCCGCATGGTGTTCGAAGGCAAGCGTTGCGTCGGCGTCGAGGTAGACAGCCCGGACGGGCCGCGAGTGCTGCGCGCAAATCGCGAAGTGATTCTTTCGGGCGGGGCATACAATTCGCCGCACCTGCTGATGCTCTCCGGCATCGGTCCGGCCGCGCATCTCAAGCAGCACGGGATCGCCGTGCTGCATGACAGCGCGGGCGTCGGCCGCAACCTGCAGGAGCATGCCACCGGAATGATGGAGTGGGACGCAACCGGGCCGGTCACGTTCATCAACCAGCTCCGGTGGGACAAGGTCGCGCTCAATTCACTGCGCTGGCTGGTCGGTGGCGGCGGGCCGATGGCGAGCCAGCTCAACAGCGCCAACATCGTCATCCGCACGCGCGACAATCTTGACCGTCCGGACATCCAGATCATGGCCAACCCGATCCGGTTCGACGCGCAGACCTGGTTCCCGTGGATCAAACCCGCGCAGAGCCACGTCTTCTGGGCGGGCCTTGTGCTCCTTCATCCCGAGAGCCGCGGGTGGGTCGAGCTCAAGAGCGCCGATCCCCGCCAGACCGCGGCGGTGACGCTCAACCTGCTCGACGCGGAAGCCGACCGCACGACCATGCGCGAGGCCCTGCGCACGGCGCGGCGGATATACCGCACGCCGCCGTTCGCCGAACTGATCGGCAACGAGCGCATGCCGGGTGAGGAGGTCGAAAGCGACGAGGCGCTCGACGCGTTCATCCGCGCGACCTGCTATATCGGCATGCATCCGACCAGCACCTGCGCAATGGCGCAGGGCGCGAACTCGGTGGTCGATCCCGAGCTCAGGGTGATCGGGGTGGAGGGCCTGCGCATCGCCGACTGTTCGGTGATGCCGACTGTGCCCGGCGGCAACACCAACCTGCCGGCGATCATGGTGGGCGAGAAGTGCGCAGACCTGATCCGGGGCCAATCCCTGCCGCGCGCCGAACTTCCGGAAGCGGCATGAGAACGCCCGGGGAGGAGGCGAACCTCGCGCTGGTGCGCGCGATGTTCGAGCAGGTGCTGGGTCCGATGGATTCGGGCGCGGTCGACCGGTTTATCGCGCCGGGCTACATCCAGCACAACCAGATGGCCGAGCCGGGGCGCGACGGCCTCAAGCGGTTTCTCGATACGATCAGGGGGCAGACGCCCGAGGCGGTGCACGACGTCAAGCGCGCGTTCGTCGACGGCGATCACGTGACGGTGCACTACCATGTCCGCCGCTGGCCCAATGACAAGGGCTGGGCGGTGATCGATATTTTTCGCATCGAGGATGGGCTGATCGTCGAGCACTGGGACGTGATGCAGGATGTGGCCGAGGGCGGACCGAACCCGCTCGGGCCGTTCTAGGGAGGAACGATGCGCTTCAAGGACAAGGCCGCGCTCGTGCTTGGCGGCAACAGCGGCATCGGCCTCGCCAGCGCCAGAGCTCTTGCCGAAGAGGGCGCACGGGTGACGATCACCGGGCGCAACCGGCAGACGCTCGACGAGGCGATTGCGGCAATTCCCGGCGTGCACGGGCTCATTGCCGACATTGCCGATCTCGCGGCGATGGACCGCGTGGTCGCCGACATCGAGGCACGCGACGGCAAGATCGACGTGCTGTTCATCAACGCCGGGGTCGGTGGCTTCGCGCCGCTGCGGCAAATAACGCCAGAAGCGTGGGACGAGGTCCACTCGATCAATCTGCGCGGCTGCGTATTCGCGCTGCAAAAGGCGCTGCGGTTGATGGGCGCGGGCGCCTCCATCGTCGTCACCGGCTCGATCGGCGCACATGGCGCGCTCCAGGGCAACGGTGCCTACGCGGCGGCCAAGGGCGGTTTGTACATGGCGATGAAAGTCTTCGCCAAGGAACTGGTTGGAGAAGGCATCCGCCTCAACATGGTCAGCCCCGGGCCGATCGAAACCCCGCTGCTTTACCGCAATCCGGGCATGAGCGACGACGCAGTCGAGGGCCTGCGCCAGATGATGATCGAACAGATCCCGATGCACCGCATGGGTGAGCCGGAGGAAGTCGCCAAGGCGGTGCTGTTCCTCGCCTCCGACGATGCGAAATTTATCACCGGGGCGAACCTGTTCGTGGATGGTGGATTGCTGGAGCTGCGCTGATGGAATTTAACGACACCACTCCGTTCCAGGGCCCGTTCTCGACGCTCGACAATCCGCGGCTAGAATTCGTGATGGAAGTGCGGCTGACGTTCCCCGAAGTGCACACCATTGCCCCGCACCCCAACGGCGGAATGCGCAGCGCCGTGCTGGTCAGTGGCGGGCAGTTCGAAGGGCCGAAGCTCAAGGGCCGCGCGGTGCCGGGCTCGGGCGGCGACTATGCCTATTTCCGCCCCGACGACGTCGCCGTGTTCGACGCGCGCTATCTGCTCGAGGAGGACGACGGCACGCCGATCCTGCTGATGAACCGCGGGTTCCTGTGGGGCCGCCAGCCGGAGACGATGGAGCGGCTGCGGGACTGGGCGTTCAGGGGCGGCGAGCCGGTTCCGCACGAGCAATACTACCTGCGCGGCAACCCGACGTTCGAAGTGCCGATCGGCAAGCACGACTGGCTGACGAAGCACGTGTTCATCGGCGTCGGCGAGCGCCGTTCCGACGGCAACCTGCTGCGGTACTACGCGCTGACCTGATACTGGACCAAGTCAACGACGCGGCTGGACCTGGGGTAGAGTCGCGGTTAGCCTCCCTCGTGCGGACGGAAACCACCGGACCGTGACAAAAACAATAAGCACAATTTGGGGGAGTTTCACCATGCCTGCACTCATTGCGCTTGCCACGTCTGTTGGCCTGCTTGCCGTTCTCGATACGTGGCTGTTTTTCGGTCCGCTGGCGGCGGCCTTGCCGGGCCTCGTGTGGATTTCGTTCATCGCCTGGGGTTGTCACTTCCACTCCGGCGGCGGCAGCAAGGGTGCCACCACCGCCGTCGTCTGCATGAGCTGGGGCGCCATCGTTGGCATGGTCGCGGTCATGCTCGCGAGCG
This sequence comes from uncultured Sphingomonadaceae bacterium, assembly GCA_964401045.1. Taxonomy (GTDB): domain Bacteria; phylum Pseudomonadota; class Alphaproteobacteria; order Sphingomonadales; family Sphingomonadaceae; genus CAYNXB01. Next base: position 14,547 of record CAYNXB010000053.1, read on the forward strand.
GCCCGCTTGCCGGGCTCGGCCAGCTTGCGGCGCCGATCGCGGTCGGCCTCGGCGCAGCGGCGATCTGCCTCAGCTCGGCCGTCGGCCTGCTGTCGACGATCCCGGCGAGCGTCTATGGCTTCGCCGCGATTGCCGGGCCGATCCTGCTCGCGGGCATGACGCCGCAGCAGGCGATCCTGCCGACGATCGCCTCGATCATCATCGGCGCGGTATTCGGCTATGTGTCGGAGATGCTGGCCAATGCGCTGACCAGGAAGGGCGCGCCTTCGGCCGAAGCCACCGCCGATCCTGGCCACGCCTGAACCAGCGCACGTTTTTTGCAAAACGAAGGGGCGGCCGCGTGCCGCCCCTTTTCGCTCCTCACTTGCCGGCGTTGGCCGCTGCGGATTGCTGCGCCGCCCAGTTCGCCTCGCGCAGCTTGGCGAAACGCGGGCTCGTGGCGGTGATATAGCCGCGCACTTGCACGTTGCCTTCGTGGCAGGCGTATTCGAACATCCCGTAATCGTCGTTGCGCCGCCACGGTATGTCGATCTTGTACTGCCCGGACATCACCACCGGATCGTCGACCCACGCTTCGTAGTGGATCTCGTCCGGCCCGACCGGGGTCAGGTGCTCGACAAGGTGCAGCCGGTCACTGTTGGGCGCTGGCCCCGCCGATGCACCGGGCAGGAAATTGGTCGTCTCGATCACCAGCGTGTCGCCTTCCCAGTGCCCGCGGGAATAGCCGAGCCAACTCTGCACTTCCCCGGGTGGCGGCGGTTCGTCGCCGAGGTGCACGACGCGCGTTTCGTGGATCATCTCGAGGCTTATCGCCACCAGCCCGGGTGACTGGAACACCTGGATTCCGCCGTTGTAGGCGCCGGGCAGCATCGAGGACGGCAGACCGCGTGTGATGCAGCGGTCGAAGATCCCGAAGTCACTCATCTTGTCGAACACTTCGGTGTTCCACGAGGTGCGCTCGGCCGCCTTAAGCCGCTTGCCTTCCTCGGTCAGCGGTGGATAGCGGCCGTTGGCGGGCTCGACGATCATCGATGTCTGGCGCAGCGGCAGGCCGCGCTCGGCCCAATGGCCCATGCCCATCGTGCCGGTCTTCTGTTCGACATCGTAGCGGTCGAGCTGGGCCTGCGCGTCGGCGCGGCGGACTTCGTATTCCTCGTCGGTCAGGTAGCGCCGGTCGCCGAATTCGGGCGGCCGCTCGCGCGGGGTCTGGCCGAGGTAATCGACCGGCCACTTTCCGCGCAGGTCCGGGTCGCCCCATTCGGTGCGCGGCGCTTTCCAGCCCGGGTCGGCGGCGGGCTTGTCCTCCGCGACGGCGAGCGCGGAGGCGGCGAACAGCGGCAGCACAAGCGCGGCCGCGATCAGGCGTACCTTCATCATCCTTTCTCCCCTCGTGCGAGTATGCACCGCCCGCCCGGCGATGCAACCGCCCGATGCTGCTCCCCGATGAACCGGCCGCCCACCACCCGTTCAGGGAACAAGCTAGATAACTGAACGGTTGCCCGTCCATGCGGTCTATCCGCAGGAGAGATACGATGAAGACGACCCTCCGTTCACTGTTCGCCTGTGCTGCCGCCGGCGCGCTCGCCGTTTCGCTGGCCGGATGCGGACCCGGCGACAGCCAGGGCGCGGTCTCGAACCAGATGGCGCTCGCCGACGGCCTCGCGCCCGGCTGGTCGATGATGGATCTCGCGGGCGCCGACCCGGCGATCTACGGCAGCGATGACGTGGCCTTGCCCCAGGCGCTGCCGATGGCGGCGTCCTACGATGGCGGCGGTGGCGGCTATGCCCCCATGTATGACTATGCGCCGGACGATGGGGGCAGCTACTACGAGCCGCTCGACGACAGCTACTACTACGACGAGGGTTACGACAACGCGTATTACGATGAGCCGTATGACGACGACGGCGGTTCTTACGACCTCGCCGGCGATACCAGCAGCTACGGCCTGCTCGCCGTGGCGACCGCGCTCGCGGGCGTGATCGGCGATGCGCCGCCGGACTACGGCTTCGGATACGACGATGTGAGCCCGTGGGCCTGGGAAACCGGCGATCGCTATTATCGCTACGCCGAGCCGGTCTACGGTGGGTACCGCTACTACTATTACGAGCCGGACGCCTATCGCCCGTTCCTGGTGAGCGATCCCTATTACAGCTACGGCTATCGGAACGACCAGGTCGTCGCGGTCTACGACCGGGGCGGTCGCCGGATCGACGCGCGCCGGGCGCGGCTGCAATTGCAGGCGGCGAAGGACTATTACGCCCGCGCCGAGCGCCTCCATCGCGCGGCACAACATGATCGCCGCGGCGTCCCCGCGCCGCTGTGGGCGGGCCAGCGCGAAACGATCGCGCGCGACCGCAACGACTGGATCAGCAGGACCGCCGGGCGTCCTGGCTGGCAGCAATGGGAGGCGCGCAACGCGCCCAAGGTCCAGCGCCAGTGGGCGAGCGAGGCGCTTGTCCG